>CAMWXG010000015.1 GCA_947178155.1 uncultured Lachnoclostridium sp. | reverse complement strand
ATGAGCCTGTCTTGCTTGTCGCAATATCCATATAAACATCTGACAAAAGCCATTGTGGTACAGTAGCTGTTAATCTTGTCAGATGAGATACCTGGGCAGTCAGGCTTTGGAGCTGTTCCATGCTGTTTGTACTCACACGGCAGTAAATCCCAACACGCTTTTCTCTCTTTGGCGGGTTAGCAGGAATATAATGAACCTTTGGATTATTTGGCATATTTTCTCACCTATCCGTTCTCGACTAATTATCATTCATTAGTCTTTCCCAGATGGTGATTAGCCTATGCATCAATCCTGTCAACCACAATAATCCTGTCTACACAACCTATCCATAAAGCTATTCTGTCAACTCAACTATACCATTCGATATGTTCCCAAAGCCTTTATTTTACAGCATTTGACAGAATCATTAATATTGAAAAACTGCCCTTCAAATGCCACAAATCCCTTGAAATCAAAGCCTTTTCACACACCTACTTTTCCACCCGTGACATCAACACGACACACTCAACATGATATGACTGACCAAACATATCGCATGGCTTCACACGCTCCACCTCATACCCTCTATCCCCAAAATACTTCAAGTCTCTTGCCAATGTTGCAGGATCACAGCTTACATAAACAATCTTGCCTGCTTGCATATTCACAACAGTATCAAGCAATTTTTCATCACATCCCTTTCTTGGCGGATCAAGTATAACTACATCTGCACGTAACCTCCCACCACTCTTTTTATATTTACTTGACACCACATCTTCTGCTGCCCCTTCAAAAAACTCTACATTTTCAATCTTATTAATCTTGGCATTTATTCTTGCGTCTTTCACTGCGTTTGGTACTATTTCCACGCCATACACCATTTTGGCCTGTTTCGCAAGAAAAAGGGATACAGTCCCTATCCCACAGTACATATCCCAAACTACGTCATCGCCTTTCAAATCTGCCATTTCAAGCACCAATTTATATAATTTTTCTGTCTGAACTGGGTTAACCTGATAAAATGAAAGTGGTGATATTCTATATTCTATTTCGCCAATACAATCTGTAATATATGGGGTTCCATACAAAACATCTATTTTATCTCCAAGGATTACATTCGTTTTTTCAGTATTGTAATTAACACAAATGCTTTTAATGATTACCCCACCCATATCAGTATTTAAAAGCATATCTACAAGTCTTGTGCCATGTTTAAACTTTTTGCCATTAACAACAATACATGCCATTACTTCTGATGTAGCTTTTCCCACTCTTATAATGACATGCCGTACAAGACCACTATGTTTCACTTCATCATATGCAGATATGTTATATTCATTCATAAATTTAAGTATAACATCCAGTATGACACTGCTGCATTTATGTTGTATACAGCACTCTGTAAATGGAATGATATTGTGTGTCCTGCCTGCATAAAAACCCGCAACAAGCTTTCCATTTTTGTCATAACCTATTGGAAACTGTGCTTTATTTCGATAATAATATGGTTCATTCATTCCTATAACATTCTCAACTTCTATATCCTTAAATCCGCCAATCCTTCTTATGCAGTCCTCTACTTTTTTTCGCTTCCATTCAAGTTGCATATCATAACTTAAATGCTGTATCTGGCATCCACCACACTGTCTTGCCACTGGACATACAGGCTCTATACGCCATCTTGAAGGCTCTATTATCTGTATAAGCCTTGCATAACCATAATTTTTTTTAAGCTTTGTAATCTTTGCCTTTATTCTGTCACCTGTAACAGCATCTTTAACAAAAAATGTATAACCACAAACTTTTCCAATACCTTCGCCTTCATTCCCCATATCTTCTATAATAATCTCAAGTTCTTGGTTTTTCTTATACTGCATGTCTCCAATTACTATCTGCTTTTTTGTATCTGCCATCACACTTTTCCCTTCTTCTCCTTGCATATTGAAATTTCATTCTTCATAATTTGTCCACAAGTCAAACACCCCGCAGCAAGCTACGGGGCATAATATAAATATCTATTTACGCTTTCGCACATAGCCCGAACTCTGCCTTATATTAGAATCAATGTGGCGGTTAAATCCAAGCCATTCTGTAGTAGCCTCTGCCTTATCATATATTTCTGTAACAGTTTCAAGTTTTGCATCTGTATTATCCGCAAAATACAATGCTATTGCTTCTGCAATAGCAGGCTTCTTAGGAGAACCATACTCAAGCTCGCCATGGTGGGCAAGAATACAATGACGCAATTCTGTTGCAAGCACTGGTGGAAAATCAGGTATTTCTTTTATGCCATCGCCAATAATCTCTGCTCCTATAAATATATGTCCCAAAAGCTGTCCCTCATCTGTATATTCATTAGCAGGAAAGTCAGATATCTCATATACCTTTCCTATATCATGAAAAATAGCAGCAGTAATAAGCAAATCGCGGTCAAGTATTGGATAGTTTGATGCCATAAAATCACAAAGCTTTGCTACCGCAAGTGTATGCTGCAAAAGACCACCTATAAATCCATGATGTACTGACTTAGCCGCCGAATGTGCTTTAAAGCGCTTAACAAATTCGGCATCATTTACATAATATCTTTCTGCAAGCATCTTAAGATGCGGTTCCTTTATAGTATCTATCAACCCTTTAAGAGACTCATACATCTTATCTATGTCATATTTTGATGCTGGTATATACTCAGATGGAATGTATTCTTCCTCGGAAGCCCTGCGTATACGATTTATATTAACCTGTCTGCTTCCCTGAAAAGATGTAACCATTCCTGATACCATTATAAAATCCATACTTTCAAAATCTTCTATTCCACTATTTAAATCCCATACTTTCCCATCTATTACACCTGTCTTATCCTGAAGAATAAGAGAATAATATGTTTTTCCTGCTTTTGTTTTTAATATCTGCTTTGTTTTACAAAGATATATGCCAAAAAATTTGCTTCCTTCTTTATATTCCTCTATATATGTCATTATTCTTGAAAACGGATGCCAAAGCTTCCGCAAATCTCCTTTCCTCATATGCCGTTAAAAACGCCAAACTCCCTTTATACTTAATACCAATACAACTTATATGTGACTACTTATAACCTATACTATACTTAAATATTATATAACCTATATACAATTATTACATAACTCACACACAAAATTTACTATTTTATGAGCGGCTTATGACATTCACAAATAATAATATTGTAAATATTACCATTACAGAATATCATATTTACTGTTCTGGTACAAGTCTAATCAATATAATTCAAGCCACTCATAATTCATATAATGTTACTGTTCACTTCATAGCAAAACGCATCTACAATGCATTTTGCACTTATCAGCGCTAAAATGTACACATTTTGCAAAATAAGATTTTGTTCCAAATCATGCAAAATGCGGCTACTTAAGCTTACTACAATTCATAATATTTTCTAAGCTTATTTAAAGCATTTTTTTCTATTCTTGACACATAAGAACGTGATATTCCATACTTTAAAGCAATCTCCCTCTGTGTACGCTCCTTTTCGCCCTGCAGCCCATATCTCAATATAATAATATCTTTTTCACGTGGACTTAATGCATTATCAATAATATAATCAAGCTTTGCTACATTATCCTGCATTGTCATACGCTCTGCAATATCTTCATCTTCATATTCTATTATATCTATAAGGCTTATTTCGTTACCTTCCTTATCTGAACCTATTGAATCATATAAATATACATCCCTTGAAGATTTTTTATCAGAACGCATCATCATCAATAATTCATTTTCTATGCATCTCGCCACATATGTAGCAAGCCGTATGTTCTTGCTGTCATCAAAACTGTCTATGCCTTTAATCAACCCTATCGTCCCTATGGATATTAAATCGTCCATATCCTTATCTCCCATGTTATACTTTTTGGCTATATATGCTACCAGCCTAAGATTTCTCTCAATCAGACAGTCTCTTGCCCCTTGGTCGCCTGACCTGCACTTTATAATGCACTCTTTTTCTTCTTTTGCACTCAAAGGTTTAGGAAAAGACTGCACAAATAACACCTCATATTCTTTTACATTATTCTATGCAAAACCTTACATGTCTGTGCTTTTCCCTTTATTTTTTAGTATTTTAAAACCTTTACTGCATATTTTTAGAAAGTATTTCTGCTATTGTCCGATACATCTCTTTTGCATTTACAGGCTTGGCAAGATGTGCATCCATTCCGGCATTACGCGATTCCTGCCTGTCAGCATCATATGCATTTGCAGTCATTGCTATTATTGGAACTTTATTTGCATCCTGTCTATCCATCTTCCTTATATTTCTTGTTGCAGTAAGTCCATCCATAACCGGCATACGTATGTCCATAAGTATAATGTCAAAAAATCCCTCATTAGACACCAAAAATTTATTTATTGCATCTTGTCCGTTTTCTGCACAATACACAATCATATCTTTCTTTTCCAAAAGTTTTTTTGCTATTTCAGTATTAAGCGGATGGTCTTCTACAAGAAGAACTCTTTTTTCTTTGAGTAGCTCATAATCTGTATTATCAGGAAGCATACGTGTACTCATATAATTTTTTCGTCCATGCGCAATCTCAAATATAAGATGTATAGTTATAACAGTCCCTTTTCCAAGTTCACTGTCAACTTTTATACTACCGCCCATTAGCTCAACAAGGCTTTTAGTTATAGACAAACCTAAACCTGTACCTTGTACACTTGACACTCTTTTTTCATCTCTTGCAAATTCAGTAAACATTTTCTTCTGAAATTCTTTGCTTATTCCTATACCTGTATCAGCAACAATATAATCTCCTGAAATCATATTGTCATATATTTCAAGATTTTCTATTCTATATGAAACAGTTCCTCCTTCAGGTGTAAATTTAATTGAATTTGAAATAATATTAAAAAATATCTGGTTTAAACGCGTCTTATCAGTTACTATTGATAAAAATGTCTTATCCTCTGAAAGTTCAAATTTTAGTCCTTTTTTTATACACAATGGTTCAAACATTGTTTTCATATTGCCCAAAAATTCACTATAGCTGTATGGTTCTTTATGAAGCTCCATTGCCCCGCGCTCAATCTTTTCCATATCAAGTATGTCATTTACAAGCCCTAGGAGAAAATGGCTTGAAGTATTTATTTTAGTCAAATAATCTTTTATTGCATCAGGATTATTTATTTCATCAAGTGCAAGCGCTGTCATCCCTATAATTGCATTCATTGGAGTCCTTATATCATGGCTCATTCTTGACAAAAACTCCATTTTCGCATTACTTGCATTTGTCAGTGCTGCATTTGTTTCTTCAAGCTTTCTATTAGCCTCTTTAGCCTCCTTTATCGCTTTATTAAGCTTTTCATTCATTTTCTGCTCTGTTTCTACAATATCAGTAATATCCATACGTGTAACACATAGTAAATTCTTCTCTTCATCAATCCAAAAATATTTTTCACGAATAGAATGAATGCTTCCATCACTTCCGTAAAACTTATAATCTACAGAATACCTTGCACTCCCCTTCATGATGTTTGCAATATTATATATAGTATGTTCTTTTATAAACTGCTCTTTATCTTTACCACAGTAACTTTTTATATAATTTTTTGTAATAATATCCTGTATTTCCGAAATACTAAATGCTTCTGACCATTCTCTGTCACTCCTGCCAAGATACACTCTGCATCTCTTCAATGTAAAATCAATACATAAAAAACTTTCAAAATCCTTTGTAATAACATGGTTTAAAATAAGTCGTGGCAATTCTTCTTTTATTCTTATATCATAATTATCATACATAATATTTTCTTATAATTCCTCCTGAAGCGCAATCATCATAGCAGGAATAATCTGCTTCTTACGCGATACAACACCATTAAGTATTATACTCTCTTCTCCGCCTTCTTTATGAAATGCCTCTTCTGCAAGTTCTTTTGCACCACTTCCTGAATATAAAAGCTCTGTACTTGCCTGCATAATATCTGTAAGCATAAAATATAACATAGAAATCTCATGGTCTAAAATAGCTTTCTTCATATATGGAACAAGTTTTGCCTTAATTGCTTTAAGCTCACCGCTTGTCATAGATGTAATCTGCCCTACCGCAAAATTTGTTTCTCCGGCAACAAATTTTTTGAAATCCTGATAAAATATCTCCTCTGGAGATTTTGAGGCAAGATTGCTCCCTGCTGCAAACATCTCTGATGCATATTCCTCCACATTTATACCTGCAAGTGCTGCAAGTTCTTCTGCTGCCCTCCTGTCAGTTTCAGTACATGTAGGCGACCGATATATTAAAGTATCTGACAATATTGCAGAGCATAGAAGACCTGCAATATCTTTAGGCACCTCTACGCCAGCCTCATTGTACATCTGATATACAATAGTAGCTGTACATCCAAGCGGTTGATTCCTAAAAAATACAGGACCAATAGTTTCAATAGAACCTATCCTGTGATGGTCTATAACTTCAAGAAGTTCTGCTTCTTCTATGCCATCTACAGATTGTGATGGCTCATTATGGTCAACAAGTATAATTCTCTTTTTTCTCGCACCTAAAAGACTTCTTCTTGAAATCATTCCAAAATAATTGCCATTCCAGTCAAGTATAGGAAAATCTCTATACCTTTTCTTTGCCATAATATCTTTTATATCATCTAAGTATTCACCCAAACTAAATGACACAAGATTTTCCCTTTTCATGAAAAATCTTATAGGTATACTCTGATTAATCAAACGTGATGCGGTAAACGTATCATATGGTGTCTTTATAATAAAACACCCTTTATTTTCTGCAAGCTTTGTAATTGTATATGATACTGTAGAACCATCACACACAATAATACATTGTGCATCCATTTCTATTGCACAAAGCTGTGACTCATATCTGTTTCCAAGTATAACAATATCTCCTTTTTCTATGTAGCTTTCCATAAGATCCGGATTTGCAGCAGCAATAAGGCACTTACCTGTTTCTACATGTTCGTCAGGCTCTCCATGTACCATTTCCCCTTCAAGAGTTTCTATAATATTTCTAAATGGCGTATGTGCTGTTGCAATAATTCTGCTGTCATATACATCCATATATGACTTTGCAATGTCCTCAATTGTTATAAGCCCGGATAATTTCTTATTTTCATGCACTATTGGAAGTGTTTGAAGTGCATCAGTTTTCATTATTTCCCATGCTCTTTTCATGGAAATATCCTCATCCACTCCTGAAACCCGCTCAACATCTATATCCATAACCTGTGTTCTTACATCTCCCATATAATCAGGAGCAGCAACACCAAAACGCTTAAGCACAAAACCTGTTTCCGAATTAATCTGACCTGCTCTCTTTGCAACATAGCTTTTTCCAGTAATCTGTCGTTTTAACCTTGCATAGGCAATAGCCGAACAAATAGAATCCGTATCAGGATTTATATGTCCAATTACATTTACTACTCTTTCAGATGCCATATTCAGCCCTCCTAATATTATTTTTTACAAATCATTTTCTGTATATGCACTTATATCAATTATATACTTAAATCTTCTTGCAAGCGCAGGTGCAAATCTAAATAATTGATCAAGCGTTTTCCCCTCATCTGACAGTATAACAACAAAATCACCATAAAATTCTTCCATTATTACAAATACACTTGCTATTGTAGGAACCATAAGTTCTGCTGCCTCATCAATAAGCAGACAGTTCCCCTTTAGCTGGTTTTTAAACTCATTGATATTCATTGAATTAAGCTGTTTTGCATTTATCTTTGCAATGCGCCCAATACTTAAATATCCCCTGTCTTTCATGAGCTTTACAATTCTTTTTGATAATCCTACTATAAGCTCTGAACTATTACCAACAAATACAAAATGTGATGGCTCAAGCTCTCCCCCTATAAGTGTCAGCACATCATCAAATGAACGATGAAGTGCTCTCGTTGTTGGAAGTTCCTTTTCATTTAACTCTACATTTTCATTTCCTCTCATGATAGCTTCCTTTTCAGCTTTATCTATCTGTTGTTTCTCTTCTTGTGTAACAGCAGCCTGCGCTTCCTCTTTTTGCCCTGTCTGCTTTTTCTGCGCCTCTTCACGTTTTCTCTCTGCCTCAATACGTTTTCTTTGTGCCTCCTCTGCTTTTGCCTGTGCTTCCTGTGCTTTTGCAAGAGCTTCTTCCTGTGCCCTCTTTGCCTCTATCTCTGCTAAATCAGCTTCCAGCAAGCTTTCTAAAATATCATTATTAACCAAATCGTCCTGTGGTATCTTCTGAGCTTCTAAACTTGATTGAATCTTATCTGTTCCATGTGACACTACTTGCACTGCATTCTGTGCTGACACTTCTTCTGTTTGCTGTGCCTCTATCTGCTCTGCCTTTTCAACTGATACCTCTTCTGTCTTTTGTGGCTCTTCCTGCTCTACCTTTTCAGCCTGTACCTCTTCTATCTTTTGTGGCAACTCTTGTTCTACCTGTTCAATCTGTGCCGCTTCTACATTTTTTAATACTTCCCCTTCTATCTCTTCTGTCTGCGTCTCTTCTATCTTTTGTGGCAGCTCTTGTTCTATCTGTTCAATCTGTACCTCTTCTGCCTTTTCTAATACTTCCTTTTCTATCTCTTCTGTCTTTTGTGGCATTGCCTGCTTTGCCTTTTCGGCTGGCATTTCCTCTGTTTGTTGTACCACTTCCTGATCTACCTTTTCATATAGAACCTCTTCTTGTTTACTTTCTTTCTCAAGTGGTATTTCCTGTCCTATATCCTGTGGTATTTGTTGCTTCTCTTGTGATACGTTCTCTTCTATCACACTTATATCTATTTGCTCCTGTTTTACCTCTTGCTTTTCTTCCTCTTGAATCTTATGTTCCGGCTTAACATCCACTGTATTCTGTATTATTTGCTTCTGCTGTTCTTTCACTTGTTGTATAGTTTGCTCTATTGGTTTTATCCCATCTATTCGAGATAGTGTCTTTGCTCTTGGAACAGCCTCTATCTCCTCAATACCCGCTGGAGTAATATTTTTACTTTCATCTTTCTTTACTGCATCAGTCATTCTTGAAATAATACTAGATGCATCTTTCGTATCCTTTGGAGCTTTCTTTTTGTGTTCCACAACTTTAACAGACTTTTCCTTTAACTGCTCTTTTTGCTCTGCTTCATATATTGCCGAAATTTCTCTTGATAAATCTTGTGTAATCCCTGTTCCTGACTGAGAATATACTGGTCTTTCACGTTCAACTGTTTTATTTATTATGACCGGAATCTTTACCTTTATATCTGCTTTTAAGTTGTTATCCTTAATATCTGCGGTATTTGCAATTCCTGTATGTTCAGGCCGCTCCGTCTGCGGATTTTCTATTTGTATGGCTTTTGTAACATCTTTTTCCATCTGCACATCAAACTTTATTTCTTTTGTTGGTGTTTTTTCTTTTGCTAATGGTTTTTCTTTTGTATGCACTATGTCCGACAAATTTTCATCTATTAACTCTTTACCAAATACTTCTTTGTCAAATGCTTCTTCATCGGAAATTTCTGAATATGCCACTGTACCTTCTGTTTCTGATTCAGACATAACTCTTTTTTCACGAATTGCTGGTTCAAGTTGTTCTGCACTTTCTTTTTTTCCACCTTTTTTTAACAGACCTGACAACTTTTGCAGCCCCTCTTTTGCTATTCTTCCAATGTCTGCATCAACTTCAAAATCATCTTCCTCATAATCATCTATAAAATCATCACTATCTTTTATTTTATTCTTCTTATCTTCTGCTTTTACAATTTTTTCCTCTGTGATACTCTCATTATATGACAAAACTTCATGTCTTTGTCTTGGCTCTAAATATTCCTTTAAATTTGGCAAAGAACCTGTATCATCTGGATTTGGCCTTTCATTGTCCAAAAGTGTAAAATCTTTATCATCAAGATAAGCCATTGTTTCCTTATCATCGACATACTCAATTAATTTCTTAGAACGCTCAACAATTTCACCATGTCCAAACCAAAGAATAATATCCTGACATTCTACCTTACATTCTTCAAACCTTCCTGCCTTATAATATAGTTTTGCAAGCTCATATGCCCATTCTTCTATATATTCATACACCTTTAACTCTTTAAGTGTATCTATAAGCCTTCCTATAGAAACGCCTGATGCCTTGTCAATCCTATACCTTAACACAATAGCATCCCTTGCATTTGCATTCATCTTTAAAAATTCCTGATAATAACTTTTTGCCTCCTCAATATCTCCTGTCCTTATTTCAAGACATATAAGTCTATACAGGCATCTTCTTGTATGTGATTTATTATATATTTTAATATATATATCCTTCGCATTATCATATTGTGCTGTCCTTGCATAAACTTCTGCAATAGCATTAAGATCACTTATACTTTTTACTTGTTTCATGTCAAGTGTCTGCACTACTGCAAGTGCTTTTTTGTATTTGCGCTCATCTATCAAATGGTGTATCTGTGCAATTCTTATAGCCAGTTCATATTGTCTCATAACCGTTTATCTCCACTTTACAATTCTGCTTCTTCGTTGTACAGCTTTATATATAAATCTTCCCTGCGATCTGCTCTTATATTAAACTTATTTCTAAGTTTCCATGCTCTGTCATCAATATCACATATCAATACACCTTCCCTGCCTGATATCTGACCAAGTATATTTCCAATAGAATCAACCGCTATACTATCTCCACTATAACTATCTCCATCTATAACTCCATAACAATTTACACCCACAAAGTATGATTGTGTCTCTATTGCCCTTGCCCTTATAAGCGTTGTCCAATGAGAACTTCTTATAGCAGGCCAATCAGCAATTACAAATACTACATCTGCCTTTTTCGTTGCAGCCTGAAACAATTCCGGAAAGCGCAAATCATAACAAATAAATAAGCTTATCACATGTCCCATAAATGGTGCAGTAACAATATCCTTACCTTTTTCATAAAAATCACTTTCACCTCCATAGGTAAATGGATGTATCTTTTTATATTCTGCTAAATTATTACCAGATTTATCTATAATAGTAAATCTATTACTTCCCTTCTTATTATCTCCTTCCGGAAGTGCTGCCCAGCCAAAACCTACTGCTATCTCATATTGTATAGCAAGCCTGCTCATAGCTTCAACGCTTTCAGATGCCAAAGCATCTTCTCCTATCTTACCTAAATTCATTGAAAAACCTGTAAGCGTCATTTCCGGAAATATAATAATATCAGCACCATTTTCTGCCGCCTCGCATATCATGTTCTCAGCCTTCATAAGTGATGCTTTTTTATCTTCCCATACCATACTAATCTGTCCCAATGCAACTCTCATATATTTCCTCCTCAAAATCTCTTTATCAAATCTATCGAAATTCTAATTAAATACACTTAATATTTATTATACCTTTAAATCATGCAGAATACAACTATTACACAAAAATTGTCTAATGTAAAAACGCTTGACTTTATGATATGCCAAGGGTTATATTTGTAATCAAGGAGGCAAAAGTATGTCAAAAAAAATATATATAATGATTCTGGCTGGACTTTTACTTACAGGATGCGCTACAGATGTTAAGAAAGCACCATCAACCACAACCAAAACGGCAACAAAAACACCAACCGAAACACCAACATTACCTGTTGTGAAAATTACAGAAAAAGAAACATTTCGTTATTTATCAAAAGATTACTTTTATACAGATTTTGAGGGAGAATCTGTAGTACAGACAGATGCAGAAGACGCATATACCATCTGTCAAAGAAACTTGTATGGAGAATTGACAGATTCTTATTATATGGGAGAAAATTTCAGTGGAATTTTTTATATAGATGAGAACTGGCTGTATTATTCTGAAAAGGATAATATAAAACCAGATACAGATGACATTAACTATGCTGAGATAAACAATCCTGAATCTGTATACCGTGTTCCCTTATCTCATAAGGATGGAAAGGAAATTCCCGTATTTTCAAAAAAAGAATTTCTATTTACTGTACCAAAAGGATTGTCAGATTCCGATTTCGCAGAAAATTCATTTATACAAATCTCTGATAATACAATTTATTATTTTGCCAGAAAAGGTCTTGGTACATATAACTTGGAAACAAAAGAAAATAAATATTATCCGGTACCTAATATTAAAGAAAATTATATGCTTGCAGCAGGAACCCGGTATATGATTGCAGAGGGGAAAAGGCAATGTACTATTCTAATTAATTTGGAAACCGGCAAAAGTAAAGTGATGAAAATAGACAGGCCTCCCTGGCTCCGTCTTGGCAAAGAATTCTATTTCCTGCATCCATATAACACATCTGAAGCAGGTGATATCCTGCTGGATTTAAACAGTGGTGAAACCATAGAAGTATTGTCACATAAAGAAGGAGAACGGGTGGCAAAGGAAGTTGGAGTACCATTGGATAAGAACTGGTCATCATCAGATGATATGTCCATTGAAGACATTGGATATTATAACCATCGTGTCTATGCAGAAATCCATTATACAGTTACGGTTACAGATAAGAAAGGCAAGAAGATTATAGTTGAGGATGCTGTCTGTGTCAGCCGTAATATGGATGAAGAAGAAAACTGGACTATCGAAAATGAGATTACAGCATATTCCAGAAAGAAAACCATAAAATTTTATAAACAGGCAGAAGCAGGAAATTATAATATAAATAACGATCCAGATGATGCATTTGATGTATGTAAGCTTAAAACCGGTGAAGGAATTGCTAATGGAATTTTCTATTTTGAAGGATATCATAAAAAAGATGGCAAAATGATAATGGATATTTATGATTTGGATAAAAAAGAATTCCGGACAATTGACAGAAACTCACCGGAAACTTTTTATCCATTTTATGATAACAGCCATGAGATGATGTATTTCATGCGTCACTGGCAAAGTATACGATGTCTTGCACCAATTATGAGCCAGACTGAAACTGTATGGGATCAGAACCAGAAACTTAAACAGGAATAATAAAGAATTGTATATTTCTGGTATAATCTTTGTTAAAGATTATACCAGAAAAGTATACTTTCCGGCAAATTCCAAATATACTCTAATACTCAAGCATTACTTCTTTAATTGAAATTTTCTTTATTCTCTCAGAGTAACAATACATTATAATTTCATATATTACAATAAATGATATCAGCGAAATAAACATTGCCGGCACATCAAATTTATATTCCGGTACATTTGAAATATCTTTAAAAATAATATCTACTGCTATTCTAAGAAGTACATACTGATATATTGTCCCAATTACAAAACCAATATATGATATAAAACGATATCCTCCAAGAATTGCATGACAGCATTCTTTTTGTGAATACCCAAATACCCTCATCATTGCAATTGTCTTTGTATTGCTATTTACAACTGTTGTAATTGCCAGAAAAAGAGTAGTAAAGGCTAATACAAGACCAATCAATATAATCATTACAGCAAACATTTCACTTGATAAGTCTGTCATACTAAAAGACATCTGTGTCATTGACGAAAAGCAAAATGAAGCAAAAATAATAAAAAATGTTAGTGTCTTTCTACTTTTTAATGTACTGCTTTTTAAATCATCTGTAAATAGGCAATCTTTTTCTTTACTTTCCTTATCTTTTTTGTGTTTTCCTGACTTTGCTGCCACCTGTAAATTATCTTTAAGCAGAAAAAGTACTGGCTCTTTTAATCTAAAATACGCAAACATAATTGAAAGAAGTGCAAAAACAAATGTTGGCACAATTACAAAATATCCAAAAAGCTCCATGTGAAAATTTATCGAAATTTCAGGAAGAATTTTATCCTCATTTTGAATTTCATAGAACAATGGCATTATAATAAATGCCATACAAAAACCTATAACTGCGCCTATAAATACACTTATTCCAAATATCCAGAAGTTTTTGGCAATTTTAAGATTTGAATACCCTAATGCTTTTAATATACCAAGCTCTTTTTTATGAATATCAACATAGTGTTTAATATAAAATATAAGCATTATAATCGAGGTAATAAGCAGGCAACCTCCGCTTACAGCACTAACAACTTTTGCCACCGATACCTGTGCATTATAAAATATCATCACTGTTTCTGATGTTATTTCATCTTTAATAGCTGCGATATCCATATTAAAATTCAAAAACATTGTGCATACAAGCACTGCACAACATACCATGATTGAAATTACAAATAACTTTGCAGCATCTTTTATTCCTACCACCATTTTTATCACCACCCAATCTCATATACATTTTTTTGTATATTATTTATGTACACTTCTGATATCTTTCCGCTGTTCATCTTTATAACAGTATTTGCCATCTCTGCAATATTTTGATTATGTGTTACCATTATAATCGTAAAGCCATGTTCTTTTTTTAATCTGCAAATATAATCAAGCACCTGACGCCCTGTCTGCTCATCAAGAGCCCCCGTTGGCTCATCAAGAAAAAGCACTTTTGGCTTTTTTGCCAGCGCCCTTGCCACCGAAACTCTCTGCTGCTCGCCGCCTGAAAGCTCACTTGGATATTTGTTCAGTTTTTCACCAAGTCCAACAGCCGCAATTATAGATTTGTAATCTTTATTGCCTGCCAAATCCGCTCCCATTTTTACATTTTTATCTACATTCATATTTGGCAGAAGATAATATTGTTGAAAAATAAATGCTATATTTTCCCGACGAAATTCTGTCAGCTTATCATCAGAAATTTTTGTAATATCCATGCCATCATAGGATACTGTTCCTTTATCTGCATACTCAAGCCCTGATAAAACATTTAGAAAAGTAGATTTTCCTGAACCTGATGCACCTAAAATCACAGCAAAATCACCATCCTCTATCTTAAGGCTGACACCTTTAAGAACTTTAAACCTGCTTTCTTTGCTGCCATAATACTTTTCAATCTCTTTAGCTTCAATCATCTTTTTTCTCCTCCAAACTTTTCAAAACACCCTGAAATATTTCAGCCATCATATTCTCTATCTGTTGTCCGGTAAATCTGCACATATTTGTAGAACAAAGGGCAGCAATCCCATGGGAATATATCCATAAATGCTGGTACAGTTTTTGCGCCGGCTCGCCACTAATCCCATACCCCTTCTTAATTGACAATAATATTTCCTCATAACTATCATCAATTAATGGTAAAACTGATAATACATTTGGTACTGTATCCTGCTCTGACATAAAGAGAAGCTGAAAAAGTTTTGGCTCTTTTATGGCAAAGAGAATATACTGCTTTCCTACACCCCTAAAAGCAATTTCCTCTGATAACCCTATATCAATATATTCTTTGTAAAGTTTTTTTGCAGCCGATATAACAGCCTGCTGCACATCTTCCATACTTTCAAAGACAGTAAAAATCGGTCTTGCTGAACTGCCAAGCTTATCACCTAATGCCCTTGCAGTAAGCGCCTTAAACCCATCTTTTCTTACAATATTTAATGCAGCCTGAATAATTTCATCTTGAGTAAACTTTGCTCTTGGTGGCATAATAGCCCTCCTTTCTTTCTAAAACTTTTGTTTTGCAACATTAGTTTTATTATACTCTATATATTTTAAAAGTAAATACTTTTTCCTGAGTTTCAAAGCTAAATCTGAAAAAAACAAATCACATTGATACTTCAATATACTTTACGCCTGTGCTATCAGGCAAGCAGACCAGCAAAAGGTATGGCTAATTAAAAATTTATTATGATAAAATTATGTACATATTGCAATACAAATTAACATATGCTATAATGTCTGAAGACAAGAAAGTTGCAATAAGTCCACTTGGACAAAGAATGAAAGCCCAAAACTGTAGTATCTGTACAGCTTGGGGCTTCTTCTTGTCTTTTTAAGTGGCCAGGCACCCACTAGACTATTTGTCGTCCTCATAGTTTCTGTCTAACCCTTTGCATATGATATGGCAAACCACACCAGCCGTAACAGAAACTAAGAAAGTTGCAATAACTTCCACTTAAACACCTTCTCCCTGTTGTCGGATATTGGTGGACAACAATAACATTATATCATATTGCTTTCCAAAACAGAATATGTCATATGTATTTTTTTAACGCATAAAATATCTTTTATTGCAGCCTTATTTTTCATTATACGCTATCATATATTAGGTAAAAAATCACCCCTTAACAATCCCTAATGCAAGATTTTTCTCAAAGTAATCACTCCCATTTCTCTTGTCAAAACTTTGTCCTATAGTTTTTGCATTATTATAAAACCACTGTTCAAGTTGTTCACAGTTATATATTCCTTCCTCATTATAAAGCTTAAAGTCTTCTGAAAGATTAAGTTTAACTGTTTCCTGTTTCTTTGCAAACTCATGCATAACTACCCATGAACCTTTATAAAAATCATAGACTTTCTTCTGATCCCACATTTTAATTGCCCATTTTAACCCCTGCTCAAGCTTATTTATTGCTTTATCAGGATTAGTATATGCAAAACACCGCATCACAGCTCCAATATGGCTTAGTCCATTCTTATTCTGTTTCATCTTTGCACTAAGCTGATTCGCATAAGGAACTGCTGCTTTTAAGTCACCTCTGTCTAATGCATCTTCAAGATATGCACACATATAAAGTCTTGGTGCATCCTCACAAAATGCTGTACGTCCTGCTTTTAATGGTTTGACATATTCATCCGCCGCTTCTCTGTCACCTATCATTAATGACATCATTACAGCATAACTGCGCTCACATGCTCTGCAGTCAGACAACCCATCACGCCCTGTTTTCCAAAATTTCTTAAAATACTCAAATGCCTTTTCTTTATCTACATACTGCCAAAACTGTGCCATCTGCCACCAATATGTCCTAAGCCCAATATTGAACCTTTTCACAAGAGCATAAAACTTCTCCATCATATCTTCCCACTGTTTCATAGGAATCTGTGGCAAAAAAACAATTGGATCTATGCCCATTTGTGTAATCATAAGATAGGCTTCAGTCCCTCCATCGTCAGGCAAGGCATGAGGATTTCTTTCAAAAATAGGTCCAAATTCTGCTGCCACAGGTATGGCTTTAGGCGGATCATCACGAAAAGTCGCTTCACATGCATACTGATACCTAAATAGCAGACTGTAATGGTCATCACCTGCTTTATCAGCTTCCTTTATATATTCTTGCAACGCTTCCATTTTAGACGCTCCACCTGGCATCATATCCACCAGCATAGAGAGTACCTCACCATCAAACTCTGTTTCCTCCATACTATTTGTCTCCTTTCTGTCTTTAAAATAACTTGCTATTTCATACAATTTTCCAAATTTCTTTTATAATAATCTGTACCATTTCTCTTATCAAAACTTTCTGCAATATTTTCTGCTTGACAATGAAACCACTCTGCAAAATCTGCCATTTCAGATATTTTGCTTTTCTCTAAAGGATGTCCTTGTGGCACAAAAAGTGAAAGTCCCATATCTTTTGCTGCCTCACAAACACACCATGCTCCTTTATAGAAATAATACAATCCATGCTTATTCCAAAGATTTATACTCCAATGTAAATACTGTTGTAAGATTCTAACGCCTCTATTTGGGTTAATATGTGACAAACAACGCAGTACACTGCCCAGATTTGCAATGTCGCTTACATCTCTGCAGCCATCACGCAGCAGCTTTTCTACAATTTTTTTATTATTGTCAATTTCACCTGTATCCATATAGTGTTCAAGGAAAAATGAGTAAGTCTGCCATGGTACATCATGACAAGTATACACTCCGTTAAAAATTTTTGCTGCCAATTTACGCGCCTCCTCCATATCACCCTTCTGTATTGCAAACCACACTTTAAAACTCTGTTCACATGCAGTACATTGTGAATTTAACCCCATTTTCTCCTTTTCAAAGATATCAAAATGTTCCTGCGCTTTAGAAAAATCTATATATGCATAAAATTCAGCCGCCGATTCATGGAAACGGCGTATTGCTCCACTTCTTACAATATAAGCTGCTTCTTCCATCCTTGAAAGCATTTTCTCACATGTTTCCTTCTCTATCTGTGGCAGAATAACTGTAAGATTCACTGCTCCCCTTGCAACCGCAAAAATATCTTCTGCATCTGCCGCTTCAGGATACTCTTCTGCAATGGAAAAAAATTCAGAACAGCAAGGCAAAATCTTTACAGCATCGTCGTAAAAGGGAGTCATAACAACCATACTGGCACGCATCCTAAGCCTTGCATAAGGATCCCCTGCCTCATCAGCCTTTCTTATAGCCTTATTATAAGCAGCAGTTCTTTCAGGTCCCGCTGCTTTACTATCTATATATGAAAACCATTCACTTGAATCGAATTTTAAAGCCATTATTATCCTCCTAATCGTCACTATAACGTGAACTGCGCTCAATTAAATTTAAAAGTTCTTTATTCATAACCTTTAATTCTCCTCCCCGCAAAGGATGTCCTCCTGCCAAAAGTGCCTGTACATATAATACTCTTGAAATACTTTCTATCAGAGCTTCCTCTTTTAATCCTGCAAGCTGCTGTATTAAATTACTATTTATATTCAAGTATAATGTTGCAACTGGTCTTTCTTCAACACTCGCAATTAATGATGACAGTGCATCTGAAAATATATTTGAACTCATATCCTTTGCAGATTGAAGCTGACGCAGAAACTGCACTTCATCACTCATTGAATAAAGCACTGGCAAATCCATCGGAAGAAAACGTCTTATATCCACTCTGCAGTCAAACTCTTTAATAGAAGCATTTGCTATATTTTCAAAAACTTCTATCTGTTTCCTTTCAAACGGCTCAAGCTCCTCTAATACCAAATCCATGCTTTCTTTCTGCAAAGGTGCAAATGGCAGAGAAAACATATTTGTAAATTTATATATAAGTTCCTCATCAAATGTATAACCTGTACAGATTAACAATTTTCCTTGTGCCATAAATAAAGGCTTTAACTGTTTAAATCTCGGCACAGAGCCAACCCATGCCGCTTCACCTGCTCTTTTAAGCATCGCTCCTGTAGCAGTTCCCTCACTGGTTTCAAACGAAAGGTAATCAATAAACAAACGAAATAAATTATCATCCCAGACTGCCATAGATTTAATTGCCTGTGCATGCACACTTACAATTGTCTGTATACGTTCAGGCTCTTCATCTGCCAGTTTTTCCAGATAACACCTTACCTCATTTTCAAATTCACTACGTGCCAATGCAAGTTCTTCATCCTCATAAAAGTCTTCACGTGAAGCCGTTGGACGCAGATTTCTTGTATTTAAGAAACAACGCAGGAAAAATGCCCATGTTGGCAACAAAGTATTTCCCTCTTCCGTAAGAAGCATCTGCTTAAGATATATACGATGACCACCCTTTAATGATGAATCAGTACGATAAGAAAGTATATAAGCTACCCCGCTAAGATGCTCAGTCTGTATAGGTATAGCATCTAAAAAGTCCTCACTAAAAAGCCATTCGCCAAATGCCAGCAGTTGGCTTCGTCCAATACCTGAAAAATCTTTTGGCACATTATTAAGTTTCTCTCTGCTTCCTGCCAGATATATAGGAACAGGCAGCGCAAGCCCATAATATCTTACAAGCTCCACCACTTTATCAGGCTGAAAATAATGTTCTGCTCCCGGTTTTGCCTTAAGTATTACAGTAGTCCCACTTTCAAAATCTTCATCAGATGAACTTTCAAACGGCTCTAATGTATAAGTACCATCCGGCAGCCCTGTCCACACATGAGCCTGACTTCCATCTGTTGGTTTTGTATGCACTACAATCGAATCAGATACCATAAAGCAAGATAATAAGCCTATTCCAAAACGACCTATATAATCCTCCGGAATCTTTCCATTAACAATCTGTGTCTTAGATGACTGCCCAATTACGGCAAGAAAACGATGTATTTCTTCTTCATTTAGCCCTGAACCATTATCTTTAAATTCAAGTTTCCTTCCTTTAACAACAGAAATAACAATACCTCCTCCATTAAATCCCGGCTGCTTCTTCTGTCGCATAGTTATAGCATCCACTCCATTTTGCAGCAATTCCCTGATAAATACATCAGGGCTTTTATACAAATGATTAGAAAGAATATCCAGCATTCCGCCAAGATTTACCTGAAAATGAAAGCGCTCACCACTGTTTATATTATCAGACATATTTATATTAGCTAATTTTGTATTTTCTTCTGTTTCTTCATCTTCTTTTTCAAACTCATTTTCTATACTCTCTTCTGTTTCTTCATCTTCTTTCACAAACTCATTTTTCATTTCTCCTGCTTTTTCATCATTATCCACAAACCTGTTTCCTATATTCTCTATATCACCTTCTATCTCTTCATCTTCTTCTCTTGTAAACTTTTCTTCTTCATCATTCACAAACTCATTTTCTATATCTTCTTCAAATAAATTCTCAAATGGAAATCCCAGTGCGTTTATAAAATCTTCCATCTGTCGCACCTCATATTTGTACTTATCAGTTGGATATGCTTTTTCACTAAGTAAATCATCTGTCCACCTGCAAAGATAACGATTAACTTTTTCAACAGACACATCAAATAGATTTGCCAGTATTTCTGCATTGCCCTTACAATATTCTTCTTTTTCTTTATCTATTTCTCCGAAATAATCAGGAATTGGACAGAAACAATCCTCTGAAGCTCCAATATCGCAAAGAAGATATCCCCAGAAATCACCATCAAAAATATAACATAACAAAGCTACATCACCTGAAAGTTCAGATAACATACTTAGAAAGTCCAAATACTCTGTATCTTCACAACATTCATCATTTAGCAAAACTATGGTTCCCTTTTTACAAGCCTTAACAACACAATCATCTGGCCTTAGGTCAAAACCTTCTTCTTCCTCTGCCAATATGCGCAAATATTTTTTTACAGGAAATACCCCGCGATTTTTAACTAATACAACTTTTACAGTTTCTAAAAACATTTTCACACTAATCACCTCATTTCTCTAATATGAACAATACTTGTCCGTTTCCTATATAATTTTTATAAGAAAAAATCTCTGTCCTTCCTTATATTCCATTGAACATGCCGCTCTTTCCAACTCCTGTACATAATAGTTTGTACCGTTACGTCTGTCAAAACATTCTGCTGTATTTAAAGCCTCATTATAAAACCAATCTCCAAGCTCTTCTAAATTATAAATACCATCTTTCCTCCAAAATGGAACTGATTTTACTTGAAGCTCAATTACCATAATATCTTTTAATTTTGCAAGTTCATGACATACTGTCCATGCACCAATAACAAATGAAAACCATTTTTCCCTATCCCATAATGGCTCCCAGTTTATAATATATTTCTTTAAAAGCATCTCTGCTCTTTCAGGCGCAGAAAAAGCAAAGCAGCGCATAACTGCGCCAAAATATCCTAAATCAGTAGGATCTCCGATTACACTTTTCCTATATAAATTTTCTGCAATAGGCACAGCCTTTTTTAAATCTTTATAATCAAGAGCACGCTGTAAATATATCTGCCAAACACCCCGCGGAACATCATGACATTCTAATGTACCATCTAATATAGGCTTTGCTAATTCATCTGCCCTTGACATGTCACCTATACGAAAAAACAACCTTACCATATCCTGCTGTTCACATGCCCTGCAGTCTGAGAACATATCCCGCCTTACACTCTTAAATTGCTTAAAATAATCAAGTGCTTTATATGTATCTATAGTGTCATAGAAACGAAACATACGCTGAAAATAAAGTCTCCTACCAAGTCTGTTATAAAGAATCATTTCCTCTATTTTCTTAATCACTGCTTCTGCCTGCGAAAGAGAAATTTGCGGAAGATACCTAAGAACCTCAAGACAATAATCTGACATGTATTCAATACCATCCACACCTCCCGGCGGCACCCATTCCTCCTCTTCATCACGCAAAGCAATATACTCTGCTACTATAGGAAAAACCTTTCCCTGATCACCACATCTCATAAGTTCAGAAGCATACATCCACCTTAAATATTTGCGCATATAATGGTCTTTAATAATATCAGCTTTTGCAACTAATTCTCTTAAAAGTTCACTTTTCTCTTTTGAATGGGGCATAGACAAACTTCTATTATAATCAGCTATAATTTGTTCCTTACTTATTTCTATATCTATCATTTAGTCTCCAATATAAATCTATCTTTATCAAATCACATATTCAAACACACTTTATCCTTAATCCCTTTGGATAGTGATTTTTTATAACACCATTATTGGCTTTTCCAAAACCAAGAGAAAAACCTTTATATCCAACAAGCACCCAGCCTTTTAAATTGCTCCCACATTCAATTATATCTCCATGAAGATACTTTACTGCCGTATTAAAATCACAGTCATAATACTGCTTTACACATTCGGGTTTTGCAGCTTTCGCAAGTGCATGTGCAGGCTCAAAACGATTCTTTTTCATAGAAGCAACGTGAAGCCCGCCACGCATAATCTTTACGCCCTCTATAGAGGGCATATGCTCTGCCATAAGATAAAGCTCATCACCAAAAAATATAAGCCGCTTTCGCAGTTCACCATTTTTAAAAAAACTTTCTAATATCTCATCAGCAAAAATTTCTTTTATAAGTCTTTCAAGCTCTTTTAATTCTGGGTTTTTAATAACATTTTTATGCCTTTCTTTTATATTCTTCTTAGAATATTTCTTTTTGGAACATTTATCTTCTATTTGCTCTCCTTTTATGCTTCCTGACTTTCTAAGCCTTACAGCAAAATGACCTTCTCCTTTTACCTTATGCGGCCAAAGGCGCATAGCCCCTTCTATTCCAGACTTTTCTCTATCAGATAATGGTAAAAGCTCCTTTGATACAAATGAAATCCTTCCACTCTCAGGAACATTTCCCATAAATTCACTTCTCTTAATACGTTCTGCTGTCTCTAACTCTTTCCAATCCTCAACTACATAATCCCTATACATTCTCAAAAATTTTACAAGCATGTCCTCATCTTCTTCAGGTGCAAATGTACATGTAGAATATACCAAAATCCCACCCGCTTTAAGCATTTTATCTGCACACCCAAGTATCATTTCCTGACGCTTTGCACAAATCTCCACCTGCTTAAGACTCCACTCTCTAATAGCTGTTTCATCTTTTCTAAACATGCCTTCTCCGGAACATGGAGCATCAACTATAATACAATCAAAAAAATTTTCAAAAATCTCTGCCATCCTATCAGGAGTTTCATTGCATACTACTGTATTTACTATACCAAACCGCTCAATATTCTGTGACAATTTTTTTGCCCGCACATCAGAAATTTCATTAGCTACAAGAAGTCCCTTGCCACTAAGCTTTCCTGCAATATGCGTACTTTTTCCACCAGGAGCTGCGCACAAATCACATATTATATCACCTGCACCCTCAGAGAGCAAACCTACTACAGACATTGCGCTTGGTTCCTGGATATAATACACACCAGCCTCATGTAATGGGTTTTTGCCTGGGTATTCATCCATTTCCGTATAAAATCCCTCTTTAGCCCATGGTACTTCTGACAAATTAAATGGAAGACATTCTGTGTCAGTTACTTTTAATGGATTTATACGAAGCCCATATGCCCTTCCGCTGTTATAACTTTTAATAAAATCAACATATTCATCACCAAGCAGTCTTTTCATTCTTTCACAAAAATCCTCTGGCAAATTCATAAATCACCTCGTTTCTATCCAAAAATCAAACCCAACTTCTTTTTCACATAACTGATATTTTTCTGCAAGTTCAGGTCCACATGAAGCAGAACCAACACCTGACATATATGCATCTATACATAAAACTGTGTAACCGCTTACTTTAAGCTCATAGTTATGACTTTTTGCTGCAAGCTCCTCCTGTGTATAGTGTGAACAATTAAATGAAAATGGTTTATTAGCTTTTACACTAAGCTTTTCATCATCTGAACTTACATCAACATATTGACAGCCGTAATGAGAACCATTCTCCTGTGGTTTTATATAATCTTCATGCAAATTTGTAACTGTAGTTTCAAACTGTCCCATGTAAGAAGCCTGATGCTTATCTATATAGCTCTCATATGGCCCATAACCATAATATTCCACTTTTTCCATATTTTCATTTAAGAAAAACCTCATACCATAACGAGGAATATATTTAAGGCGCTTATTAATATCTGCACTGCTTTCAAAATGTACCTGCCCTGAAGGATATATACTATATGTGAGTTTTATATCCGCTAAAGGCTCATATATATATTTGCCAAGCGAAAAATGCACATATACTTTTATACAATCTTTAAGCCTCTCTGCATTTATCTCATACATTTTTGTATCACAGTCTGACAAATGCATATCTTTCCAACTTTCTCTTACAGAATCGTTATCAATAGGAGCGCGGAAAAGATTTATCCTGGCAGGCTTTTTAAAATACTCAACTCCGTTTTTCTGATAAGATGTAATCATACCTGTCCTTTTAGATACAGTTATAATATTTTCATCGCAAGATATCACAAACTTATCATTCTCTTCATTAATTTCCTGCCCTTTTTGGGTATTTTCAGCTTCAATATTAATTTCGTTTTCAGTAATCTTTATCTGCTCAAAGCACACCTCATCACCTGTCTGCCTGTCACAAAATATAAATCGAATATATAGGCTGTCCTTTTTACAACTTGAAATAATTTCTGAAAGTCCATCTATCGTATACTTCTTCCTGCTATGCGGTTTAATCTCCATATCAATATAATCAAGACTTCCTCCTGCTATGCACATTCCTTTCTCGCAAAGCTCAAAACTTACTAAAAGTTTATCTTTTATCAACGAGAAATCATATTTATTTTCAAAAATATAAGATGCATTGTCATTTTCATCTGCGTAAACGCGTACAGGTCTGTAAACCTGTTTCATCTCATATGCTCCGGTATGTGGTGTTCTGTCAGGATATAAAAGTCCATCCATACAGAAATTATTGTCGTGCAGCTCCTCACCAAAATCTCCACCATAGTAATACATAACTTTACCATCCGCAGTTTCACTTGCTGCAATGCCATGGTCACACCATTCCCATACAAATGCGCCGCAAATACGTTCATTATCATATATGACCTGCCAATAATCCTCTAAATCCCCAGGGCCATTTCCCATTGCATGACAATATTCACATAAAACAAGAGGCCTTTTTTCATCTTTATTAGTAAGAAACTCATCTGTAATCCACTCTATAGGAGGATACATCTTTGAAACCATATCCAGCACGTCATCTTTTGTATCATCCATAATATACATACTTTCATAATGTACCAATCTTGAAGCATCCAACTCTTTAACAAGCTTTGCAGCCTCCCTGAAATTTTTCCCATAGCCACTCTCATTGCCAAGCGACCAAAATATTATGCTGCTTCTGTTAAAATCTCTAGCCACAAGAAGTCTTACCCTGTCAAGAATTGCCTGCTGCCACATCTCATCAGAAGCAACTGCTGATATATTTATACATTTTTCTGACAGCCTTTCTTTATAATATGCAAACTCAACACCATGCATTTCAATATCAGCTTCTGCAATTACATACAGACCATATTCATCACAAAGCTTTGTAAAAATCGGTGAATTAGGATAATGTGAAGTTCTTACTGCATTGACATTAAGTGATTTCATAAGTTTTATATCATTTATCATCTGCTCCTCTGATGCTGTATAACCTGTGTCTGAATAGCTGTCATGACGATTAACACCTTTAAGTTTTACTGCCTGTCCATTAATTTTTACAACACCATTATCAACTAAAACATTTCTTATTCCTATTTTTTCTCCTATTTTTTCCACAAAAGATTCCTTTTCTATAGGAGATTCAAAATTATTATCTTCGGTCTTTGCTATAATAATAAGATTATATAAATACGGATTTTCAGCGTTCCACAATATAGGATTATCTACATTAAGCACTACTTGTCCACTGCCGCTTTCTCTCATATCACATACAGTTGTATCTATAATATTTCCAGATGATTCAGAAAGAGATATATCGCAGATTACATTACCTGTCATTGATAAATTAATTTTTGTACTTTTATAATCATCTGCAATACCTATTTGTATATGATAATCATTAAGCCTTTCTTTAGGGCGCGACAACATATATACATCACGAAATATTCCTGACATTCTCCATTTGTCCTGATCTTCAAGATAAGTACCATCACACCATTGCAATACTGCACATGTTATGATATTCTCTCCTTCAATTAAATAATCAGTTACATTAAATGCGCTTGTACAGTGGGATACCTGCGAATAACCAACAAATTTACCATTTATAAACAAATATATACAGGAATCAACCCCTTCAAAATATATAAGCCTCTCCATACCATCAGGCGTATATGTATATTTACGCTCATATACACCAACAGAATTATTGTCAGGCACATATGGCGGATTAAATGGTATTGGATAATTAAGATTAACATACTGCATTCTGCCATAGCCATGCATCTGCCAGTTTGATGGAACTTCAATCGTTCCTTCTGTGCCACGGTATGATAATATATTCTCATATACATCTACGGCATTTCCAACCTCTGCACTTTTTAAAAGATTACTGAAGCTGTCAGGCAAATCAAAAAATGACTCATAAAAAGTAAATTTCCATAAACCATTAAGCAATTCAAAACGTTCAGAAGCAACCCTGTTGTTAAAACAATTTTGAGACATACCAAAAGGTATAAAATAATTTGCAGCGGGCTCCGTATTCACATGCAACTTTGATAAATCTTCATGGTACACCATATTTGATTTCATTTTTAACACACTCCAATCATATTTAATATATAATAGATTTTTAATATTTCATAAAGTATATAGAGAGAAAAAGCATACATAATGTATCATGTATGCTTTTATATTTCTATATATGTTTAAATTACCCTACTGCATTTGCAGTTTCAAAAGCTTCTTTATAACTCAAAACTTTATTGACATATACCTTGCAATAAGATGGTACTCCTCCATTTCTCTTAACCGCACCGCTTCCTGCATTATATGCTGCAAGTGCAAGCCTTACATCCCCATTAAACTCTTTTAACTTCTGTGCTATGCACTTAGCTCCGCCTAATATATTCTGCCTTGGATCATATGGATCCTTAACTCCAAGCGAATCAGCCGTAGAAGGCATGAGCTGCATTACACCTATTGCACCTGCACTCGAAACACAGTTTGCATTAAAATCAGATTCTGCCTTGGCTATAGCCTTTAAAAGACTTTCAGATACATTATACTTTCTTGCTGCTTCCTTAAAATATGCATCATATTTTGTCTTTTTCATAGAGCTGGCAGTTGTTGTATTATTGTTAGATGAAACTTTTTTGTCGTTATCATCATCTTCTTCATCTGAAACATCTACATATTTTACATCTTCTCCGGTAACTGGATCTTTATATACTATACTTTTATCATCTTCTGTTTCCGTTACCTTGTCTTCATCTTTCTCACTGTCTTCCTCACTATTTGATATCTTATTCCTTGTATCTTCTAATACTTTATCAAAACCGGTTATTGTTGTATATTTATTTCCAATATTTGAATATGTACTCAACGGCTTTATACTAAGCCCTTGTGTTCCGTTTATCATTTCCTTCCTCCCATATTGCAAAAAAGTTCATCTAATGTAAGGCTGTCCTTTCCATTTCGACATTTGGCACTATGTGCACGAATCTTATATGTCTTAGCATATACAGCAGCTACAGCTTTTCTGCCTGCCTGTATTGTATTTGCAGACTTACATCCAAAGTCTGAAATATCAGCACTTCTTACATTATGAATATCTATGTTTGAATACTCTGCGGTCTTGCTTTTAAGAACATTTGCTGTCTTTGCGCTTTCCGTGACTGCCTCTGTACACGATACCGTCTTTGCAGAACGGACATGCTTTATTTTTATCATATCACAGCACCTCCCAAAAACAAGAAACAACTATCTGCTAAACATCACATAATATGATTTTATCATTATTATCAAGTTTTTTCAAGCTCTTATACATATTTTCTTCAATAAGTTTTTTGGACATAATATAAGAAAACTGCTATAATTAAAGGGGAAA
>CAMWXG010000014.1 GCA_947178155.1 uncultured Lachnoclostridium sp. | reverse complement strand
TAGAAAAGATTTTAAATGTGCAAAAACAAAAGTAATAACACCAGATATATTTATGAAGATTGTAAATGAAATAGGATAAATAGTTTAAAATAAGGGATTTTATATAATAAATAATAAGGCAAATAAGTTGTCATATTAGGCAGATAGGAAAAATTATATGTATACAAATATAGCGGTTTTATCAGATATTCACAGCAACTATACAGCACTAGAAAAATGTGTTGAGTATATCTTAAACAGAAATATAAATACATTTGTTTTTCTGGGTGATTATGTTGGCGATTTGGCATATCCTCAGAAAACAATGGATATTATTTATTCTCTTAGTGAAAGTTATGAATGTTATTTTATAAGGGGAAATAAAGAGGAATATTGGCTGAATTACAGAAAAAATGAGGTTGGTTGGAATGAAATAGATTCCACGACAGGAGCCTTGTATTATACATATGAAAACTTAACGGATAGAGATTTGGATTTTTTTGAAAATTTAGAATATAAAAAAGAACTTTCTTTTGAGGGAGCAGTACCATTTGCAATATGTCATGGTTCACCCAATAATGTAAATGAAAAATTGCTGCCAAATAATGAAAGAACTTATTCTATTATGGATAACGAAAAGGCTTCTTACATTTTATGTGGGCATACGCATGTACAGGGAGTGATTGAACACAATGGAAAGAAAGTTTTAAACGCGGGAGCAGTTGGAGTGCCATTAAACAGTAATGGCATGGCTGGGTTTGTGATATTAAAAAATATGGTAAACTTTTGGGAGTATGAGTTTGTCAGTTTGGAATATGATACAGAAAAAGTGATTTCTGATTTAGACGAATCAGGCTTAAGCATTAAAGCTCCATTTTGGTCTAAGGTCTCAAAACATCTGTTGCGTGTGGGAGAAATATCACATGGAACAGTATTATCTAAAGCAATGGAATTGTGCACTAAAGAAACAGGAAAATGTGATTGGCCAAATATTCCGGAAAAGTATTGGGAGCAGGCAATAAATGAATTTCAGATTGCATAGCAGTTTTAGCGTTTATGCATATACAATTTCTTCATCCATTGTTTTTTTTCTTTGAATGAGGTTTTCCATGACCTGTCAATATGTTTTTCTCTGTCATCCCAACATGGAAGATGTGCGTCTTTATATTTATTTGAGCAAAAGGTATCTTCATAATCATACCCATATCTTCCATGTATGTTTCCATGTTTGCAGTTGCGGCGTCTTACCATTCCAAGTTTAGGCTGTCTGAAATAATGAAAATAGCTGTGATGACGTCCACAATATGCTATTGGTTCCTGACGAAATTTGTATGTGTGAGTTTTTTCATTGGTCATGTAATTTACTCCTTTGAAAGACAATTAATCCAGCAGTCGGTGTATATATTTACATTCCATTGTTATAAGCATAGATAAATCAGCAGAAAGTTTTTTATCAGGATTTGGATTTACACAAAGGTTATTATTTTCACGTATTGCAATAATATTTATATGTTCTTTTTCACGCAGATTCAGTTCGCGAAGAGTATGACCTGCCCATTCAGGGCGTATATTAATTTCTATCATACGTATTGTTTCTGAAAGTTCTACAAATTCAAGTATGTTGCCTGTAGTAAGGTGGCGGGCAATTCTAACACCAGACTCACGTTCTGGTATAATTATCTTATCAGCACCAACTTTCTGCAAAATCTTTGTATGTGTGTTATCACGTGATTTTGTAATTATATATGGTACACCTGCTTCTTTTGCAAAAATAGTGGCAAGAATGCTTATGTCAAGACTTCCCGTAATTGCAACTACAACAGCGTCCATATTAGACAAGCCAAGAGATTCCATAGCTTCTGTATCTGTTATATCAACGGCAACCGCACATGTGACAATATCAGCAAGTGCATGTACCCGTTCTCTGTCAATATCAACTGCTAAAACATCAGCACCAGCATTTGCAAGTTCATTAGCTACACTGCGTCCAAATTTGCCAAGACCTAAAACAGCAAAAGATTTATCCATTATATTTCCTCCATTCAGCAATATAATATATATATTTTATTTATTATCAAATTATTTATTATCAAACAGTTTTAAAGTTTCTTAAACACTTCCAAGCATGCCGCCTATGGCGGCATAAACAATTATTAACCTACTGCAATATCTTCATGTGGGTATGATAATAAATTATTACCCCTGTGTGGTCTGTTAAAAAAGATTATCATTGATATAGGGCCTATTCTTCCAAGATACATGCAGCATATTATGATAAGCTTTCCTATAAAGTGTAAAGTTGATGTAAAATCTCTTGAAAGACCAACAGTTGCAAGTGCGCTTGTTACTTCATAGGTGACATCAAGCAGTGAACCTCCTTCCGTAAGGTGAAGTACAAATGTTGCAAGCATAAGAAATGACAGGCTTACAACGGATACGGCAAGTGCCTTTTGTATGGTTCTGTGTGGTATTGTTCTATTAAATACAACGAGATGATGTTTTCCTTTTATAGTTGCCATTGTACTTAAGAATAGAAGGGCTATTGTGGTAGTTTTTACACCACCTGCTGTTCCTATAGGAGAACCGCCTATAAACATTAAAAACAGGCATACAAGTACGCTTGTGCTGCGCAGGCTGCTCTGTGGAAAGGTCATAAAGCCTGCTGTTCTTAATGTGACAGATTGAAAAAGGCTGGCAATTATTTTACAGGGCAGATTCATTTTGCCTATGGTATTGTTATTGGTATATTCAAGTAAAAATATGAGAAAAGCACCAATAAATATAAGTAGTAGTGTAGTAATAATTACTATTTTTGAGTGAATATGAAGTTTTTGTATCGCTTTTTTTAATTTAAACTCATGGTGCCATACTTTTTTCGTATTATTAATTATATCCCACCAAACAATAAAGCCTATTCCGCCTGAGATAATCAAAAACATTGTAACAAGATTAATCCATAAATTGCACGAATATGGTATTAAGCTGTCATTGCCAAGCAAATCTATACCAGCATTGCAAAATGCAGATACAGAATGGAATATGGAATACGCAATTCCTTTTATTAATCCTAAATCAGGTATAAAGACAAATGAGTAACATATTGCACCTATTGCCTCAACAACGAAAGTGCCTTTAAAAATTCTTCTTAAAAACTTTATAAGACCTTTGAGTGAGTCAAGATTCAATGCATCTTCAAGAAGCATACGGTCACTTAAAGTTATACGGTTTCCAAGTATCATCATAATACCTGTAGTAAAAGAGATAATACCAAGACCACCTAATTGTATAAGTATAAGTATGACAATTTTGCCAAATATACTCCAATGTGAAAAGGTTGGAACAACAACAAGACCTGTCACACAGACAGATGTAGTAGAAGTAAATAGGCTGTCTATAAAAGATGTAGCATGTCCATCTGCTGCCGATATAGGAAGCATAAGAAAAAGAGCTCCTATAATTATGGCACAAAAAAAGCCTAATGCTATTACTTGCGTAGTGGACAGCTTGTTATTAAGTTTATGCAGGGTATCCATAATGTTCTCCGTTCTTGTATTGCTAAAAGATTTATATCATATATAATATTAGCAATATCCTAATGATATATTATAGAACACATATAACTAATAGTAAAGTAACAAATATTAAAAAAAACATATAAAAAACTTTGCAAAAAGCACTTGCATTTTTTAGTAAAGTATTGTATACTATGGTTTGTTTGGTGCTGATGTACTTATAAAGTTTCAAATATGTGCGCGTAGCTCAGCTGGATAGAGCGTCTGACTACGGATCAGAAGGTCGGGAGTTCGAATCTTCTCGCGCACGCTATTATTTGTCTCCCCGGAATAATATATTCCGGGGAGTTTTTTGTTGTATATAACGTATTAGTATAAGAGTAGGTGTTATATTAAAAGTAGTTTTGACGGAATCCAAATTGCTTGAATTTACAGTAGAAAGATGATATTATGAAGTTAGAAAATAAGTTGGAGTGCCAATAATGAAAGTACAAAATTATTCGCTTGATGATATTTTTGAAAAACGATTATTATTGCTGCTTCCGTTTTACATTTTTTCGCATGAGAAAAATTTTCCGGAGTATAATAGTAATGAACAGAAGCTGGACGAACTAAAAGCAGAGTATAAGAAAATTTTGACAAGGCTTGATGAATTGGAACAGCAAAAAGTGATTGGGGCATTTGACAAGCGGATAATTATAGAACTTTCAGGTGATGTGATTAAAGAAATTGCACAGAAATATGGGAATGTGCAGAAAGTCGTAGGTGATATGATGAGGGGAGCATTAATTGAAACAGAAACAAGGACTATTTTAAATCAGGGTATAGAGCAAGGAATAAAGCAAGGGATAAATGATACTAAAAAAGAAGCTGCATTAAAGATGTTGCACAGAGGAAAACTTACAATTGAAGAAATAGCAGAGGATTTAGAACTTAGTGTTGCGGAAGTAGAACGACTTGCAGGGCTTCAGACAGTATAAAGAAATAGAGTGCACTACAAATAAGTGATTGGAGGACGATATGTTTCAGGCAGAGATTCTTCAAAAGACAGCCAGACATGCAAAAATAAGAATAGATGAACCTATGGCACTACATACTACCTTTCGTATTGGCGGTCCGGCAAAGGTATATATTGAGCCATATTATATAGAAGATCTAGTGAATGTTATAAAATATCTGCGAAAAGAGGATGAGAAATATTTTATAATTGGTAATGGCAGTAATATTCTTGTAAATGATGCAGGTTACAATGGCATTATGGTATCTACCAGAAAAACATCAGATAGAGAACTTGACCAAATTCACATAGAGGAAGATGCATATACTCCTTTGGATATGATTAAAGTATATGATAATAGTGAAGAATATTCTTTTGGAGAAAAAGTAAAAGATAAAACAGTAGTATATGCAGGCTGTGGAGTCCTTTTGTCAAAACTTGCTGCCATTGTGGCAGAAAATGGGCTTAAGGGCTTTGAATTTGCAGGAGGTATACCAGGAACACTTGGTGGAGCTATTACCATGAATGCAGGTGCTTATGGCGGTGAAATAAAGGATGTCATTGTAGATGCAAGGGTTCTCACGCAGGAAGGCGAGGTATTGCTTCTAAAAAAAGAAGAGCTTGAATTGTCTTATAGAAGTAGTATAATACAAAAGCAGGATATGATTGTACTTGATGCACATTTTGCATTTGAAAGCGGAAGCAAAGAGGAAATTTTATCATATATGCAGGAGCTTAGCAGAAAACGCAGGCAGAAGCAGCCACTTGAGTATGGAAGTGCAGGAAGTACATTTAAGCGCCCGGACGGTTATTTTGCAGGTAAACTTATACAAGATGCAGGTCTTAAAGGATATAGGTGCGGTGATATAATGGTTTCAGAGAAACATAGTGGTTTTATAGTAAATACAGGAAATGGAACATATGAGCAGGCAATGCAGGTAATTCATCATGTGCAGGAAGAAGTCAAAGCTAAATTAGGGGTGGATTTAGAGCTTGAGGTTATACTAGTATAACCCAAAGATTATTAAGCAATATGCTTTTAAGACATTGCAGATTGCTAATATCCGTTTGAATGGAGGAAATATGAGATTTGTTATAGTTACAGGTATGTCAGGAGCCGGGAGGAGTTCTGTTTTAAAGATGCTTGAAGATATGGGATATTTTTGTGTTGACAATCTTCCTGTGCGTCTAATACCAAAACTTACTAAGATAGTAATAGAAGAGAGCAAAACTATAGACCGAGCAGCACTTGGCATAGATATTAGAAACCTTCAGGGACTGTCAGAAATTGGTTACATTTTAGATGAGATGAGGGCAAATGGTTATAAGTATGAGATTCTTTTTCTTGAAGCAGACAGTGAAGTGCTTGTAAAGCGATATAAGGAGACAAGACGTAATCATCCGCTTGCACTGCAGGGACGTGTGGACAAAGCTATTGAAGCTGAACGCAAGGAACTTGCATTTGTTAAAGAACGTGCAGATTACATTATGGATACAAGCCATATGCTTATAAGGGACTTAAAGCAGGAAGTAGACAAAATTTTTCTTGATAATGAGGAATATGAAAGCTTTTTTATTACAGTCCTTTCCTTTGGATTTAAATATGGAATACCTGTTGATTCAGACCTTGTATTTGATGTACGTTTTCTTCCAAATCCATACTATGTGCCAGAGTTAAAAAAGCTTACAGGTAATGACAGGGAAGTTTATGATTATGTAATGGATTCTGATAATGCTAAGGTGTTTGAAAAGAAATTGTATGAGATGATAAGGTTTCTTATACCAAACTATATAGCAGAGGGCAAAAATCAGCTTGTCATAAGTGTTGGCTGTACAGGCGGCAGGCACAGGTCTGTAACAATAGCCAATGCGCTTGCAAAAGAAATGAAAAAGCTGCCATACAGCCTTAAAGTTGAACACAGGGATATAGAAAAATGAGAACATCGTTTTCAAGTGAAGTAAAGGAAGAACTAAAAGAGACTGAGTGCAGGGCAAGACATTGCAATATAGCTGAATTTTCAGCCATATTTATATTATTAGGGCAGATTAGAAGAAATTACCATGATGAAGTTTATTTGAAAATACATACTGAAAACTTGACAGTTGCACAAAAATCTTATATCTTAATAAGGAGTACGTTTAATGCAAAAGTTGAAGTCAGAGTGCAGAATCACAATGTCCGCTCATCTGTAATGAGTTATTCTATTATAGTAAAGCGTAAAAATGATGTAGTAAGTATTCTAAAGGCTCTAAAAATCATTGATGAACAGAGGAATCAATGGGGTGATTTTTTAAGTGTGCATTATATGATAGTACAAAATACATGTTGTAAACGTGCGTTCTTAAGGGGAATATTTATGGCAGCTGGTTCAGTTACCAATCCAAAGAAAGCATATCATTTGGAGATAGCTGTACTTTCAAGCGGTTTAGCAGAGCAGGTTAAGGAAATAACAGCCTGTTTTGATATTGATGCAAAGATTATCATGCGCAAAAAGTATTACGTAGTGTATATTAAAGAGGGGGCGCAGATAGTAGATTTTTTAAATGTTATTGGTGCACATATAGCACTAATGAACTATGAAAATGTGCGAATAGTCAAGGAAGTACGCAATTTTGTTAACAGACAGGTAAACTGTGAAACTGCCAATATTAGCAAAACTGTAAATGCAGCAGCAAGACAGATAGAAGATATTGAATATATAAGACAGAATATGGGGTTTGGAATGTTGTCAGACGGTTTAAGAGAAATTGCCGAACTTAGGCTTGAGTATCCTGACAGCTCACTTAGTGAGCTTGGAGAAATGTTAGAAAAGCCTATTGGCAAATCAGGGGTGAACCATCGTCTGCGAAAGCTTAGTAATATTGCGAATCAAATAAAAGAAATGTAGCAGCTTTAAACAGCAGAACATAAGCTGCTGAAAGACTGTTGTGTCAAGCAAAGGTTGTGAACAGCAGTGAAAATAACGTTACTATTCACAGCTGATTAAATTCGAGGATTTTTGACATGATTTATGCCAAAAATACGAGTTTTGCGGTGCCATTTTGCATGATTTTTCGCAAAATGTGTGCATTTCAGCGCTGAAAGCGCTGCTTGTTACTATGAGCGGCGTAGCCGTGAATAGTAACAAAATAACAAGGAGGATTAGCATAGTGATTACAAAGAAAATCAAAGTTCAAATTAAGAATGGATTGGAAGCCAGACCTGTAGCTGTTCTTGTTCAGGTTGCAAGCCAGTATGAAAGCAGTATCTACGTAGAATGTAAGGATAAAAAGGTGAATGCCAAGAGTATTATGGGTATGATGACACTTGGGCTCATAGCAGGTGAAGAAGTTATTGTATCAGCAAATGGGGATGATGAAGAAAATGCTATGACAGATATAGTTAAATATTTAAGTGCAGCCAATGCATAGTTAAGGTACATATGTTAATAGTGCATTTTGGCAGATATATTGTATATTAAAGGTGACGTATATTTGCGTTGCCTTTTTATATATTTAAGTACTAATATGATGACTCTTTAAAGGAGGAAGTTATGGGTTTTGCACATTTGCATGTACATACAGAATATTCGCTTCTTGATGGTTCATGCAAGATAAAGGAGCTTGTTGCGCGGGCTAAAGAGCTTGGCATGGAGCATCTTGCTATTACTGATCATGGCAATATGTATGGTATAATTGATTTTTACAGGGCAGCACATGATGTGGGCATAAATCCGGTAATAGGCTGTGAAGTATATGTAGCGCCTGGCTCCAGGTTTGACAGGGAATTGTCAAGAGGTGATGAAAGATATAATCATCTTGTACTGCTTGCAGAGAATAATAAAGGTTATGCTAACCTTATGAAAATTGTTTCAAAAGGATTTACAGAAGGTTTTTATTACAGACCGCGTGTTGACTATGAAGTATTGAGTGAATATCATGAGGGAATTATTGCGCTCAGCGCGTGTCTTGCAGGAGCTGTTCCGTCTGCAATACTAAGGGGTTCATATGAAGCAGCAAAGGAGGAAGCAGAAAAGCTTTTAAATATATTTGGAGAGGGCAATTTTTTCCTTGAGCTTCAGGATCATGGATTGCCACAGCAAAAAACTGTCAATAATGAACTTTTAAAGATGAGCAGTGAAACGGGAATAAAACTTGTTGTAACAAATGATGTGCATTATATTAATGCAGGTGATGCAGAGGCACATGATATACTTTTATGTATACAAACACTTAAAAAACTTGAGGATGAAGATCGTATAAGATATGAAGGAGGGCAGTATTTTCTTAAATCAGAAGAGGAGATGTTAAAGCTTTTTCCTTATGCCAAAGAGGCCGTTGCAAATACATATGAGATAGCGAAACGGTGTCATGTGGAAATAGAATTTGGTAATTATAAACTGCCTGAGTTTAAAGTTCCCACTGGTTATACAGCATCAGAATATTTAAAAGAGCTTTGTACAAAAGGACTTAAGGAAAAATACAAAAATCCATCAGATGAGATTTATGAAAGGTTAAATTATGAACTTGATACCATAAATACAATGGGATTTGTAGATTATTTCTTGATAGTGTGGGATTTTATTAAATATGCACGTGATAATGGCATAAGTGTCGGACCGGGAAGAGGTTCAGCAGCAGGAAGCGTTGTGTCTTATTCACTTGGGATAACAAGCATAGAGCCTTTACAGTATGATTTGCTTTTTGAAAGGTTTTTAAATCCAGAACGTGTAACGATGCCAGATATAGATATAGACTTCTGCTATGAGAGAAGGCCAGAGGTTATAGAGTATGTAAGAGAAAAGTATGGAGATGATCATGTAGTGCAGATTGTAACTTTTGGTACTCTTGCAGCAAGAGGTGTAATACGTGATGTAGGAAGGGTGCTAGATCTTCCATACAATTTTGTAGACAGCATAGCTAAATCAATTCCAACAGACGTTGGTATGACAATAGATAAAGCACTAGATGCAAATTCTGAGCTAAAAGCGTTGTACAATGAGGATGAACAGGCAAGGAATCTTATTGATACAGCAAGAAAGCTTGAAGGTCTGCCGCGTCATACCTCAACACATGCAGCAGGTGTGCTTATAAGTCCAAAAGTTGTTGATGAATATGTACCATTGTCAAAAGCTCCCGATGGTACTATAACTACACAATTTACAATGACTACGCTTGAGGAGTTAGGACTTCTTAAAATGGATTTTTTGGGGCTTAGGACTCTTACAGTAATAAATAAGGCAGCCAGTATGGCAGGCCTTAAAGACATTACATTAATGAATATAGATTTTAATGATAAAAATGTATTTGACATAATCAGTGCTGGAAAGACAGAAGGAGTGTTTCAGCTTGAAAGTCCGGGTATGAAACAGTTTATGAAGGAGCTTAAACCAAATAACATGGAGGATATCATAGCAGGAATATCGTTGTATCGTCCGGGACCAATGGACTTTATACCAAAATACGTACAGGGAAAGAATAATCAGAATAGTATTACATATGACTGTCCGCAGCTTGAACCGATACTTTCACCTACTTATGGTTGCATAGTGTATCAGGAGCAGGTTATGCAGATAGTTAGGAATCTTGCAGGATATAGTTTTGGCAGGAGTGATATTGTCCGCAGGGCAATGTCAAAGAAAAAGACTAAGGTAATGGAGGCAGAGCGTAAGAACTTTGTATATGGCAATGAAGATGAGGGCGTAAAGGGCTGTATTGCAAATGGTGTTTCTGCAGAAGTTGCCAACAGAATATATGACGAAATGATAGATTTTGCTAAATATGCTTTTAATAAATCACATGCTGCAGCATATGCGGTGATAGCATATCAGACAGCATATCTTAAATACTACTATCCTGTACAGTTTATGGCTGCGCTTCTCACCTCAGTTAAGGATAATGAGCGAAAGGTTACATCATATATCATGAACTGCCGCCAGATGAATATAGAGATACTGCCGCCAGACGTTAATGAAGGTTATAGTGAGTTTTATGTAGTAGATGGTAAAATCAGATTTGGAATGTCTGCTATTAAGGGTATTGGCACATCAGTTATCAATGTAATAGTAAAAGAGCGTGAAAGAGGTGGGAAGTTTAAATCAATGCAGGATTTTATGATGAGGCTTTCTGCAAAAGATGCCAACCATCATGTAATAGAAAATTTTATAAAGTCAGGTACACTTGATTCTCTTCCGGGTAATAGAAGGCAGAAAATGATGGTATTTGAGCAAATGCTTGAAAGTGTAAATCATGAAAAAAAGACTACATTTGCAGGGCAGATTTCGCTTTTTGATATGGGAGGTGACTGCTTAGAAAAAAATGATGAGATACAATATCCCGATGTTCCTGAATATGATAAAGAGCAATTGCTTTCATATGAGAAGGAGGTTCTTTGTATATATATAAGCGGACACCCTCTTGAAGATTATGTAGAGCTTTTGGGCAAAAACTGTACAAGAAATTCTGCTGACTTTATTCCTGAAGAGGAGGGAGAAAATAAAGGATTGCCTCGTGTGAACGATGGAGAAAGTGTAGTGATAGGAGGTATGATTATTGACAAAGTAATAAAGACTACAAAACAAAATAATGTTATGGCATATATTACAATAGAAGACCTCTATGGTACAGTAGAAGTTATTGTATTTCCAAATGTATATTCACGTAAGAAACAGCTTTTAGAACGTGATACAAAAGTATTTGTAAAGGGAAGAGCAGGAATTTCTGAGGACAGACCTGCCAATCTAATTTGCTCTGACATAATACCATTTGACAAAGTACCATGTGAGCTTTGGATAAGGTTTGACAATAAAGAGGAATTTATTAAAAATGAGAGCTTGTTATATGAAAGCCTTGCTTTATATGATGGGCAGGATATGGTATACATATATCTGGCAGAAGAAAAACAAGTAAAAAAGCTTGGCAGAAATAAAAGTGTTGATGCAAGAAAGGCTGTAAAAGAGGGTGGTTTAGAAAAATTTGGAAAAAACTGTGCTGCTATTAAGGAAAAGAGTATTGAAAAATAAACAAATTTAGCATACAATTATAAACAAACGATAATACTGACATGATAAGGAGGGCATTTATGAGTAATTCTATTAAAACAATTGGTGTATTGACAAGCGGCGGCGATGCTCCAGGAATGAATGCAGCAATCCGAGCTGTTGTCCGTACAGGTATTTCATGTGGATTGAATGTTAAAGGCATTCATCATGGTTATGCTGGATTGTTAGAGGAAGATATATTTGATATGAATAATCTTTCTGTCTCTGATATTATTCAGCTTGGTGGAACAATACTTTATACAGCACGTTGTTCTAAATTTAAAAAGCCTGAGTATCAGGAAAAAGCTGCCGATATATGCCGTAAGCATGGGATTGAAGGTATAGTTGTTATTGGTGGTGATGGCTCGTTTAACGGTGCAAGCAGGCTTTCGGAGAATGGTATTAACACAATCGGAGTACCGGGAACTATTGACCTTGATATTGCATGTACAGAGTACACAATAGGTTTTGACACAGCTATCAATACAGCTATGGAAGCTATTGACAAGTTAAGAGATACTTCTGAATCACATGAGCGCTGTTCTATAGTTGAAGTTATGGGACGTACAGCAGGTCATCTAGCACTCTGGACAGGAATAGCAAGTGGTGCGGAGTATATTCTTACAACAGAGAAATATCATGGAGATATACAAAGGATTATTGGAAAGATTCAGGACAGACGCAAACTCGGCAAGAAGAATCATATAATAGTAAATGCAGAGGGTGTTGGCAATTCTATAGAAATGGCAAAAGTTATAGAGATAGCTACAGGTATAGAGACGAGGGCAACAATACTCGGTCATATACAGCGTGGAGGCAATCCTACATGTAAAGACAGGGTATATGCATCAGCAATGGGTACAAAGGCTGTAGAACTTCTCTGTGAGGGCAAAAGCAACCGCATTGTAGGATATATGCATGGTGAATTTGTGGACTTTGACATTCAGGAAGCACTTGCAATGACAAAGGACTTGGATCCATACTTATTCCATATAACGCATAAACTTACCACACGTTAAAAATTGTGCTGCTTTTAAGTGGCATGTATTTTCATAAATTATGAATAAAAGAAAGGAGGAGCTTATTTTGAAGAAATTTGTTAAATTTTTACTTGGGCTGGCAGCAGTTGCAGGTACAGCTTGTGGAGTTATCTATTTTCTCAAGAAAGTACTCGGAATAGATGTTTTCGGTTCAAAAGATGACTTTGATGATTTCGATGATGATTTTGACGATGATGACGACTTCTTCGATGAAGATAATGAGGAAGACAGAGAGTATGTTACACTTGATTTAGATGAAGAAGCAGACAGCGAAACAGAAGATTCAGACGCAGCCGGTTCAGAGGAAACAGCAGCAGATGAAGAAGCAGAAGATGAATAGAAAAGTTGCTCTTTATAGTAGATATCATTTTATGTGATTATTTCTGCAATGTGTAAAAAGCCTTCCAAATGCCTTAATATGGTATTTGGAAGGCTTTTACTTAAAATATTTTAATGGAACTTCAATTCTTTTTCTTCACACCTTTATCGCCGCGATTTTTTAATTTTATTTTCTGTGGATTATAATGTTTGTCATCAAATACAATATCTGTTTCATCAGGTGCTGCTATCTCTGAATGTGCAACAAAATCATTTTCTGAAAGTGTTATTCCTTTTAGACCTTTTCCGGTCTTTTTTAATTCATTGACTTGACTAAGTGGAAATGCAAGTAAAGCACCATTTTTTGTAATCATTATTACATTTCTGTCCCCTGCTATTGTTTCATCTATGGTAACAGGTCTCACACACACGAGTGTGTCATTTTCACCAAGCTTTGTAGAAGCTATAACAGAGCGGTTTGTATCAAATTCTATACCTGATACCAGTTTTACAAAGCCTGCTTTTGTAACAAATAAGAGCTGTAATTCCATTAAATCTTCAAATGCTATATATGCAAGTACATCTGCATGTCCAATTTTGCAAAGTGTCTGAATTAATACGCCTTTGTCACGGCTTTTAACTTTCGGTATGGACATAGCCTTTATCTGGTACATAGAACCTGATGTGGAAAATACGCATAATTTATCAGTATTTTTCATTGGTATAATATGTATGTATTCAAGGAGCGTTTCTGGAGAAAGTCTTGAATAGCTTGCCTCATCAAGGGATTTGCAGTATCCAAAGCGGTCTATCATTATATAAATATTTTCCTCTTTAATTTCTTCAACATATTTTTCATTGCTTATATTCTCAAGTGTAGTCAGCCTTTCCCTGCCAAACTGCTTTTTATACTGTCTTAGCTTTTTCTTAATGACTTTATGAAGCTCACCTGTATCCCCAAGTATATTTTTATATTCTGCAATATTGTTTAAGAGCGTATCGCTTTCCTGATGAAGCTTTAAAAGTTCAAGTCCTATAAGCTTGCTAAGAGGCATAGCAAGTATTGCATCTGCCTGACGCTCAGAAAAGTTAAGAGTTGTGGCAGTTTTTTCTGATTTTTTTGTCTTGAATTTAATGTCTTTTGTATTTCCATTTATAAGACAGTCTTTAGCCTGTTTGATAGATTCACTTCCCCTTAGTATTTCAATAATAAGGTCAATGACATCTGTTGCTTTAATCAAACCTTCAACAATTTCAAGCCTTTCATTTGCCTTGGAAAGAAGATGTTCATATTCTTTTGTATATATTTCTTCCTGAAATAAAACAAATTCTTCAATAAGTCCTTTTAAAGTAAAAGTAATAGGCTGCTTATTTTTGACAGCAAGGAGATTTACACCATATGTATCTTCCATAGAAGTTTTTTGATAAAGTCCATTGAGCAGATTTTGTACATTTCTGTCCTTTTTAACCTCAATAACTATACGTATACCCTCTTTAGACGACTCATCCCTCACATCATAGATTTCATCAAAAACTTTGTCCTTAGACAATGAAACAAGACTTTCGAGAAGCTTTGTCTTATTGCCTGCAACAGTATAAGGTATTTCTGTAATTACAAGATTTTTACGCCCGTAATCGCTGTCTTCAATTTCTACTTTTGAACGGATTTTTAATTTGCCCTCACCTGTGTCATATATATTGAAAATATCGTTTGAATTAGTAATTGATGCACCTGTTGGAAAGTCAGGACCTTTTATATATTTCATAAGCCCTTTGGTAGATATTTCAGGGTTGTCCATATAGGCAATAACACCGTCAATAACTTCTGCAGGATTGTGTGTAGGTATATTTGTAGCCATACCAACAGCAATGCCTGTAGTGCCGTTAATTAGCAGATTTGGCAGCATAGCAGGCAGTACAAGTGGTTCTTTTTCACTTTCGTCAAAGTTAGGTCCAAAAGGTACAAGTCCTTTGTCAAGATTGTCAAGAAGTGTCATTGCACCTTTTGACAGCCTTGCTTCCGTATACCTCATTGCTGCTGCGCTATCACCATCAATGGAGCCGAAATTCCCATGTCCATCTACCAAAGGAACAGACAGGGAATACTCTTCTGTCATATGCACCAGTGCATCATATATTGAGCTGTCTCCATGTGGGTGATATTTACCCATAGTATCACCCACAATACGTGCACTTTTTCTGTGGGGTTTTTCAGGTGAAAGTCCAAGCTCATTCATTGCATAAAGAATGCGCCTTTGTACAGGCTTAAGTCCATCGCGTACATCAGGAAGTGCTCTTGCAATAATAACACTTACTGCATAATCACGGTAAGAATTTCTCATTTCCTCTGAAAAATCAAGCTGTATAATAGATTGTTCATTTATTTCCATATTAACCCTCCATATTAATTATGCATAATTAGTACACCTTAAACTTATATGTCTAAAACTGCATATTTTGCCTCCTCAATTATAAACTGCCTTCTTGGAGGTACATTGCTGCTCATAAGTGTAGTTGTAATATCATCTGCATCAACACTATCACTTATAGAAATCTGCGCAAGTACGCGTCTTTCAGGATCTAAAGTAGTTTCCCAAAGCTGCTCTGCATCCATTTCACCAAGCCCTTTGTACCGCTGTATACCTGTTATTTTATTTGTTTTATTTTTGCGAAATTTTTCCAGTTCAAAGTCATTAAAAACATACTCTGATTTTTTCTTTTTGCCATTTGTATAATCAACTTTGTAAAGAGGCGGAAGTCCTCTGTATATTTTGCCGGAATAAATAAGTTCAGGCATAAATCTGTAGAAAAATGTAAGGAGCAATGTACTTATATGTGCGCCGTCTACATCTGCATCTGTAAGTATTATAATCTTATCATAACGCAGCTTATTTATATCAAATTCATCACCAATACCACAGCCAAATGCAGCTATCATTGATTTTATTTCATTATTAACTAATATTTTTTCAAGTGTTGCCTTTTCAACATTAAGTATTTTGCCGCGAAGCGGAAGTACAGCCTGAGTTCTTCTGTTTCTTGCAGTCTTTACAGTACCTCCGGCAGAATCTCCCTCAACAATATATATTTCACATTCATCTGCTGTCTTAGAAGTACATGCAGCGAGTTTGCTCTTTGTATCAACATCATTAAGCTGTTTTAGTACAGCATTTCTTGCCTTATCACTTGCTTTACGTGCATTATATGACTTAAGTGAGTTATTGAGTATTGTCTTTAGCACATCAATATTTTTATCAAGATATCTCTGTACCTGTGTACTAAACACATCATCAACTGCAGCTTTAGCATCAGTATTGCCAAGCTTTGTTTTAGTCTGACCTTCAAACTGTGGATCAGGATGTTTTATGGATATGATAGCTACAAGACCATTTCTTATGTCCTTCCCATCAAAATTCTCATCTTTATCCTTAAGGACTCCAAGTTCTCTTGCATATTGATTCATAATCCTTGTAAGCGCAGTTTTAAATCCTGTAACAAGAGTGCCGCCGTCAACTACATTTATACGGTTGCAGTATGGGTTAATCTGTTCTGAAAAGTTATTTGTATACTGAAAAGCAATCTCAACTTCAATATCACCACTTGCACCTTCTATATAGACAGGTTCTTTGTGCAGGGTAACAGCATCACGGTTAATATAGTTTACAAAGCTTTTAATGCCCTCCTGCTCAAGAAAAACTATTTCTTCGTCATTAATTTCGTCTTTAAATACAAGTTTTAAATTTTTATTAAGATATGCAGTCTCTTTAAGCTTCTTTTTAACAGTATCAGGTTTAAACTGTACAGTTTCAAAAATTTCATCATCAGGATAAAAAGTAACAGTAGTGCCTGTGTCGGACGCACTACATTTGCCGGAAGGTTCCAGAGCGCCCTTAATAAGCTTAGTCACAGGTTGTCCACCGTTTTTGTATTCATCACGATAAATTAAGCCATCTTTTTTGACCTCAACAATCATATGCTTAGAAAGTGCATTTACAACAGAAGAACCTACTCCATGCAAACCACCTGAAACTTTGTAGGCAGAGTTGCCAAATTTGCCGCCTGCATGAAGAATAGTATATACTACACGTATAGTTGCAACTTTCTTTGCAGGATGGATATCAACAGGAACACCACGCCCATTATCACTGATTCGGATACCTCCATCCTTAAGCATGGTAATATGTATTTCATTGCAAAAACCTGCCAGATGTTCATCAATGCTGTTATCAAGAATTTCCCATATAAGGTGGTGAAGACCACGTACACCAGTAGAGCCGATATACATACCAGGACGCTTACGCACAGCTTCAAGACCTTCCAGGATTACAATTTCCTTACCGGTATATTCACTCATATATAAATCTCCATTTCTTAAAAAATAATATACACATAATATAACTTATTGGAAATTGCAAAGCAATTTCTAATAAAAGAGCCTGTTTTGGCTCGCGAATCGATTATAGGAAGATTTTTACTTCCTATAATATAATTTACAATAAAATTAATATAATTGCAAACAGTTGTTCTCCAAAAAATACTATTTGTGAATGTTGATAATTTTGAAGCAGTTACTATTCATTTCGTTACCAGTAACAAGCAATGCTGAAAATACTGAATGCACACATTTTGCCCAAATAAGATTTTCTTCTAAAATAAGATTTTCTTCTAAAATCATGCAAAATGGCGTGGGTGTGAAAAGTAACTTCAAACAAACATATGGATTATATCACAAACTTTTAAACTTTACACTATAAAAATTTAGCAGTATAATAAATTAATTATTATTATGTTACTGATATGTATTGGTAATAATAACGCTTTTACTTTTAAAGGATTTAAAAGAATTAAAAGATTCAAAACATCAAAAGGAGAAAAAGTAATGAAAAAAATACCATTTGTAACAAAAGAGCAGATTGAGGAGATTGCTAAAACTTATCCCACACCGTTTTATATATATAACGAAAAGGGTATACGTGAAAATGCAAGAAAGCTTAAGGAGGCTTTTTCATGGAATAAGGGATTTCGTGAATATTTTGCAGTTAAGGCAACTCCAAACCCATTTATTTTGAAGATTTTGCAGGAGGAAGGATGCGGGGTTGACTGTTCTTCGCTTACAGAGCTTATGATGTCAGAAGCATGCGACTTTAAAGCGGGGGATATTATGTTTTCATCTAATGTAACTCCTGCAGACGAATATAAAAAGGCAAAAGAGCTTGGCGCATATATAAATCTTGATGACATTACACATATAGAATTTCTTGAAAAGACAGCGGGTATCCCTGAAACTATATTTTGCCGTTACAACCCAGGTGGAGTATTTAAAATGGGGACAGATATAATGGACAACCCCGGTGATGCCAAGTATGGAATGACTAAGGAACAGCTTTTTAGAGCCTTTACAAAGCTTAAGGAACTAGGGGCTAAAAAGTTTGGTATACATTCATTTCTTGCAAGTAATACTGTTACCAATGAATATTATCCAACACTTGCGGGAATACTATTTGAGCTGGCGGCAGAATTAAAGGAAAAAACAGGTATCAGTATTTCATTTATAAATCTTTCAGGAGGAGTAGGTGTGCCTTATACGCCTGATAAAGAGCCAAATGACATAGCTGTAATAGGAAAAGGCGTAAAAGAAAAGTTTGAAAGTATTATGATACCAAATGGACTTGAAGATGCTGCAATATTTACAGAGCTTGGAAGATTTATGCTTGCTCCTTATGGAGGACTTGTGACGCAGGCAATACATGAGAAACATATATATAAAGAATATATTGGTGTTGATGCATGTGCTGTCAATCTTATGCGTCCTGCAATGTATGGTGCATATCATCACATTACAGTGCTTGGAAAGGAAGATTATGCCTGTGACTGCAAATATGATGTAACAGGTTCATTGTGTGAAAATAATGACAAATTTGCAGTTGACCGTATGCTTCCACAAATTGAAATGGGTGATTATCTCTTTATACATGATGCAGGAGCACATGGTTTTGCAATGGGATATAATTACAATGGCAAGCTTAAGTCAGCAGAGCTTCTTTTGAAAGAAGACGGTAGTATACAGATGATTAGAAGGGCTGAAACACCTGATGACTACTTTGCTACATTTGATTTTTGTGAAATTTTCAAAAAACACTAAAGTAATGGAAAATACAACCGATAAATATTATGAAACATTGAGTAAAGCTTTTATTAGGTGGTGGTTTTATGAGAATAGATGCTATTAATAATGTAAGTCGGCTGTATCAGGCTACAAAGCCAAAAAAGGCGGCTGGAAGCGAAAACACAGATACTAAGGATAAATATGAAGTTTCAAAGTATGCAAAAGATTATCAGACTGCCAGAACAGCGATGAGCTCCGTACCTGAAATCAGGGAAGATAAGGTAGCACGCATAAGGGATGAGCTTAACTCAGGAACTTACAACGTATCTGCACATGAGATTGCAGAGAAAATGGTCAGTAAGTATTTTGACTCTGTTTTTTAGCATTTAGAAGTGCTGCAATAACAACGTTATAAAGTGAGGGGTATAAATTGGCTAGTTTAATTGAAGAGCTTATCGGAGCCCTTAAAGCTGAAAAGGAGATATATGAAAAGCTGGTTCCTGTATCAGAAAGAAAGACAAAGATTCTGATAAAGGAAGATCTGGAAGGGCTTAAGAAAGTGACAGAAGAGGAGCAGCTTTTGATAGACAAGGTTGGCGTAGTTGACCGAAGGCGGGAAGAGGTTATTAAGAATATAGGAGTTGTTCTTAATAAGGAACCAAAAGAACTTAACCTTACTACCCTTACAAGAGTTCTTGCCGGGCAGCCCAGTGAAAAGGAAGCACTGGCTAAGCTGCATGATGAGCTGAAAGGTATTATGAAACAGCTTGTCGGCATAAATGAAAAGAACAGACGGTTAATAGAAAATTCCCTTGAAATGGTAGAGTTTAACATGAACTTTATTCAAAGTACACGGATGTCACCGGGGAACAATAATTACAACCGCAATGCAACAAACAGCTATACAGCAGATTATGGCGGAGGCGGGTTTGATGCAAAGCAGTAGTAATTATTTCCGGGCTGTAAGATCAGCCCGGACAATCAGAATTGGTTTCTGGGCAGATATCTGTGTTTTTGTTTTATTAATTATTAATAGGGAGTATATATAAAGAAGTTTTTTAGTTGATTAAATTTTAAGATTTTTGTATTTATATTATTAATGGAGGAAATAGAATGGGATTACTTACAAGTTTCGGAGTTGGAGTGCAGGCGCTTCGTTCAGCACAGTCAGGCTTAAATACGACAGCACACAATATTTCCAATACTAAGACAGAAGGTTATACAAGGCAGCAGAATATGCATGTAGATATGCCTTATATGAACATCAGGGAAACAAATAAGTCAACCTTGCAGGTAGGTCTTGGAACATCAGTATCAGCAATCCGCCAGATTAGGGATATGTTTCTTGATGTTGAGTACAGATATGAGGTGAGCCGTCAGACTTTTTACGAAGAACAGTATAAAGCAGTGACAGAAATAGAAGATGTACTTGGTGAGATGGAAGGTGTAGAATTTAGGTCTGCTCTTAATAACATGTGGGACCAGATACAGACATTATCAACAAGTCCTGACAATGTAGTGTATCGTGAGCTTTTTATATCAAGGGCAGAGTCTTTTATAGAAAAAGCCAAAAAAGCGTATCAGGCGCTTACCATATACCAGAATGGTATGAATCAAGATGTAAAAAAGCAAGTTGATGAAATTAACAGCATATCTGATAAAATTGCAAACCTGAATATATTGATATCACAGGCAGAGGCAACAGGTGCTGAAAATGCTAATGACTACAGAGATGCAAGAAATCTTCTTATGGATAGGCTTGCAGAGCTTACATATTATGATTATGAAGAAGATGTTGATGGAAAAGTGCAGATATACATACGAAATGCACCGCTTGTAATAGAGGGCAGAAGCTATCATATGCATTGTGAGCAGATAGATGATGATACAAACATGTACAAGCCTGTCTGGAGTGATAATGGTTTTGGTGATGTATATGATCTTGAAGAGGCATATTCAAATGCAAAAAAGACAGATACAGGCTCGTTACTTGGACTGCTTACAGCACGTGGCAGTGATGAAGGTACATATAGGGATATTCCGGAAGCACCAGTAGTTCCAACAAATGAAAATTGGAAAGAAATATATGGCAATCGTGACATGTCAGAGGCAGGAGGGACTGCGGGGACAGCACCACAAAGTTTAGCTGATGCACAAAAGTTATATGATGTAGATTATCATAACTTTGAGCAGCAGGTAAAAGTATTTAATAATACAACAGGCAATTCCATTGTTATGAAGGTAGAAGCACAGTTTGACAGGCTTATACATGGTGTTGTGACCATGATGAATGATGTATTTTGTCCAAATACTAAGATGACAACTACTGTAAATGGAGTTGAATCTCCTATTGGAAATATAACTATTGCAGGACAGACATTAAATAAAGATACAAGAGTACTGGATGTAAAAAACTGCCCGGCAGGAACTGATGACGCTTCAACTATTGGTGAAGAGCTGTTTAAGAGAACTGGTTCGCCACGCTATAATGTTATAACTTTTACACAGGCAGATGCCACGGCAGCGGGTATTACTCCTGATATGCTTGAAAAGTATGCACAAAAGAATGGTGATGGTGCTAATGCTACATACACCATGTATATATATAATGAAGAAGGTGATGATTTTGGATCACAATATTCATTAAACAACCTTGAAGTAAATGATAAGCTGCTTAAAAACTATTCACTTCTTCCTGTTAAAGAGACACCTGTAGATGGAGATACATCTACGTATGCACAGTGGATATATCCTGACTTATTAGAAAAATGGCAGTCAGATTTTGCAGCAGTTGATCCAAATATGCTTACTGTATATAAATATGATGATTATTATTCACAACTTGTCGGTCATCTTGCTATGCAGGGTATGGTATGGCATGGAATACTTGAAGATCAGACTATACAAACAGAAAGTATTGAGGATAAGAGACAGCAGGTAGCAGGTGTGGCCAGTGATGAAGAGCTTGTTAATATGCTTACATACCAGCATGCATATAATGCAGCTTCAAGATATATTAATACAATAGACCAGATGTTACAGCACATTATAGAAAGACTTGCATAAAAGGAGGAGAAAACATGCCATCAACATTTTTTGGATTAAGTATAGCATCATCGGGAATATATACATATCAGGCACGGTTAAATGTAACTGGACATAATGTTTCCAATGCTAGGACAGACGGATATACAAGACAAACAGCAGTTCAGAAAACTAAAAACCCTATATCTCTTGGAACATCATATGGTATGATAGGTGCGGGCTCGGAAGTAACTGAGATTGTTAATAGCAGAGACAGTTACTATGATTATAAATATCGCAAAAGCAACACTAATTATGGATATTATGATACATTGACTTATTATATGGAGAGCATACAGGATCATTTGTATTCTGCAGACGCAACGAGTGCAGGACTTTCAAATTCAATTGGTAACTTTTTCAATACACTTGTTTCCATGAATGGTGATGCTGCCAATACAACAAAGCGTACAGAAGCAATGGGTTATGCGGATACATTTGCAAAGTATGCAAATGAAATGGTGAGAAATCTTAAGGAAATGCAGCATGAGTTAAATACAGAAATTTCTACAACTGTCAATAAAATTAATGCATATGCTGAAGAGATTGCATCACTTAATAAACAGATTAATTCACTTGAGGTGTATGGTGGCAAGGCGAATGACTTAAGAGATCAGAGAGCAAGGCTTATTGATGAGCTGTCAACACTTGCAAATGTAGATGTAGTAGAACAGGCACCGCCTGATGGCGTTAATGGTTTAACACAATATATAGTAACAGTTGGCGGAGGAGTACTTGTAGATACATATTCGGTTAATAAACTCCAGGTAGTGCCTATGCAGACGTATGCTAATCAGAACGATGCAACAGGACTTTATGATATCAGGTGGAGTAATGGTCAGTCATTTGGAATAAGAAATAAGAATCTTGGTGGTACACTTCAGGGATTATTAGAGATAAGAGATGGAAATAATGCGGAGAATTTCAAAGCAGATTTAGATGTATCAAGTGTTACAGCAGGCGGACGTACAATTAAGATGTCAGCAGGCGCATCAAGTGTTGAAGCGGCTTCCAATCTTGCAAAACTTAATATACCTTCTACAAAGGGAGTTATTACTGTAGGGGGTGTTGAGCTGGAATATGAATCATTTGAGGTAAAAATAGATTCAAACGGAGAATATTCATATGAATTTACTTTAAAAGAAGCTGTAACAGCATCAGATAAAGCAAGAATTGATAAATTTGCGGCTGATGCAGGCGGTGACTTAAAGGCACAGATTGGTGATTCAGTAGAATTTAGAGGAATACCTTATTATATATCACAGTTAAATGAACTTGTAAGAACATTTTCAGCAACATTAAATCAGCAGCAAAACAGAGGTTATGATTTATATGACAATAAAGGCGTTGACATGTTTATGGCAACTGATATAACATCAAATGAGCAGCTTGATATGACAGAGTTTCTTAAAAATACATCGGATGGTTATTATTATCTAAATGGAAATAAAGTATTTGCTCAGGGAACTGCTACCAATACAGATTATACTGACTATCTTGCAAAGAAAGGGTATAATAACGCTGCTGATTATACTATTACAGATAATGGTGCTCAAACTATTGCAGGATTATCATATAATATGATGACTGTAACAGATAAGGATGGTAAGGTTGTAGAAAATATATATCGTGCAAACCAGGCAGAGATATTTAAATTTAGTTCAATCACTACAGCAGGACAGTCTACATCTTACTACAGTCTTACAGCAGAGACTTTTGGTGCAAATAAAGAGATGGTAAAGGATGGAAAACTCATTGCAGCAGCATTAAAGGATATAGATGGCTCAAACACAGGAACTTCTGAAACAGGTATAGATGAGAATGGCAATCTTGAAATACTTGCAGCTTTAAAGAGTGACACAACGATGTTTAAACAGGGAGATCCAATAGCATTTTTACAGGTTATGACTGCAACGGCAGGTGTAGATGGAGATAAAGTTGCATCATCAGCAGATAATGCAAAAGATATAACAGAGGCAGTAGATTTAAGACGTCTTTCAGTATCAGGTGTTGATGAAGATGAAGAAGGACAAATGATGATAGAGCTACAAAATCTTTTAAATGCACAATACAGAGTAGTATCTATTATGAATCAAGTGCTTAACAAACTTATAAACGAAATGGGTGCATAATAGTGCGCATATGAAATGGAGGTATATATGAGAGTAACGAATTCAATGATTTCCAACAGTGCTGCAATTCATATAACAAATGCAAAGAATAAGTATTTAAAATATAGTGAACAATATACATCACAGCAAAAGATTCAGCGTCCGTCAGATGATCCGACTGTTGCAGTACGTTCATTAAAGCTTAGGACTACATATTCACAACTTACACAATATGTAGATAATAATACAAAAGATGCCTTAAACTGGATGGATACTACAGAGTCTGCAATGTCTCAGGCAGGCGAGCTTATGACATCGCTTAAGGGATTTCTTAATCAGGGTGATTGTGATGATTTAACAGTAGAAGACAGAAAGTCAGTATTGTCAACTCTTCAGCAGTATGTTGATTCAATATTTAATGAGTGTGCCAATGCAGACTATGCAGGACGTTATTTATTTACAGGATATCGTACTGATACTTCTCTTCTTTTTGGAACAGGTAAAGATGATCTTGCATATAAAATAAAAGAGAATTTTGAATATGGTTCGCTTGTAAATGTTACATCAGTAATAAAAGGTGCGTCATATAGTCAAGGCACTACAGGGCAGCAGTATGTGACCGATCAGGCAGAAACAACTACAGCATACAGGCTTCAGCTTGCATATAAAGATTGTGCAACATCTATGACATATGATGATAATGGTACAGCAACTACCTTTAACAATATTGATATTAAGTTTTATTCGCAAACAGGTGCTGACATTACGACAACGGTTTTGGGTGGAGCAAATATAGCAACACATCTTTCTACATCAAGTTTAACATCACGTCAGGTTGGTGATAATGAGATAGTATATCTTAATGATACAGGCGAAGTTCTTATGGGTAAAGATGTTTATGCACGTATACAGGCGAATCAGGCAGAGATATCAGTAGAATACTGTAAGGATAAATTTGAAAAAGGTGACATACGACCTGAAATGTATTTTGAATGTGTATGTAAAGATAACACTAATGGAAAAACCATTAAATATACAGAACCAGAAGACCAGAAGATTCAGTATGAGATTAATTACAGCCATGCTATGGCAGTTAATACTCAGGCAAGAGATGCATTTAGTACAGACATATACAGAAATATTGATTATATTAGACAGACTATAGAAGCAGTAGATGAAGTGGAAACAAAGATAAGTGACTGTAAAAAGATGATAAGCAATACTACTAATCCAACAGAGAAAAAGGCACTTCAGTCGCTTCAATCTACCCTTGAAGATGAGAGGAAGCTGCGTGTAAGTGTAATGTCACAAGCATTTGGCATGGGACTTACTATGGTTGATAAGACTCAGGCAAAATTAGATATAGCCATTGCAGATTTAGGTGCTAAATATAACAGGACACAGCTTACATATGATAAGCTCCTTGATACAAGACTCGATACAGAGCAGAAAATGTCTGATAATGAAGGTGTTGATATTTCTGATGTATATATAGGTTTGGCACAGGCTACTAATTTATATCAGGCATCTCTTTCGACAACCTCTAAGATACTTGGAAATACTCTGCTTGATTATATTTAATGTTATTAATTGTTTTATTGTTTATGGCGGCATAGCCGCCATGTTTAGAAGTGTGAATATATCTTTGGTGTGTCTGCACCAAAGATATGCATTAGGCAGAAATGGAGACTAGTGTATGAAGATAAGCACAAAATATTTTGGCGATATTGAAATAGGTGAAGAAAAGATTATTCATTTTGAAAATGGTTTGTTAGGGTTTGAAGAATATAAGAATTATACTATTTTATATGATATAGAAGCAGGTTCGGAGTCTCTTTTCTCATGGCTGCAAAGTACTGATGAAGCAAGACTTGCATTTCCTGTTATAAATCCTGTAAAGGTTGATGAGAATTATGATCCGCCGATAGAAGATGCTATACTTGAGCCGATTGGTGAGATAAATCAGGATAACCTTATAGTCTTTCTTATGGCAACTGTTCCTGCTGATGTAAAGGAAGCTTCTGTCAATATGAAAGCGCCTCTTATCATTAATGCAGATACGAGAAAAGGGATTCAGGTTATAGTAGAGGGTTCAGAGTATGAAATTAAGCATAAGCTCATAAAATAGAGGAGGTTGGCAATGTTAGCACTTGCACGTAAGGTAAACCAGTCCATAGTTATAGACAATAATATAGAGGTTACATTGCTTGAGATAAAAGGCGACCAGGTCAAGATAGGCATAAATGCTCCAAAATCTGTACCTATATACCGCAAGGAAATATATGAACAGATACAAGAGGAAAATAAGCAGGCGGCAAAGGCAGATGTTGATGTTAAGGCACTTAAAAATCTGTTTTCAGTAGAAGTTAAGTAATTTGCTTTTTATGTCGATATAAACTAAAGATAAACGATTGTAATAAATGTTCGACATGTAATTGTTATGCATTTACAGTCGTTGGCAAATAAGGAGTAAGAATATCACATGGAGGTGGTTAATGATGTCAATGGAGCTGGAGAACTTAGATTTATCTGCTGATAGTGTTAAGAGGTATGATGTGCCAAAACCTTCTGTAAATAAAACAGTAAAAGCAGATAAAAAGGATACAACAGTAAAGGGCAGCAAGGCGTTTTCAGGAGATGTGACTGCCAAAGCTGCAGTTAAGAACGGCGAGGATGATGAAACTGCTGAGAAGAAGCCTACAAAGGCATCTATGAAAGAGGCAGTTTCTAAGATGAATCAGAAACTTGGAATGATGAGAACACGCTGCGAGTATGAATATGACGACGATACAAACCGCGTGGCAATTAGAGTATATGATAAGGATACAGATGAGCTTTTAATTGAAGCACCACCGGAAGAAGCCCGCGAAGCTATTAAAAAAGTATGGGAGATAGCCGGTATCTTAGTTGATGAAAAGCTATAGTACAGTGGATACTGATTATCTGAAAGTTTGTAGATGATGTATCATATCAGTATACCAATTTAACTGCAAGCTGCAGTGGCAGCATGAGTTTATGAGTAAGAATCGAAGTGGATTGTGAATATTCGCTCGAATAAGGAATGGAGGAATAATTATGGCTATAAGAATGACAGGTCTTAACTCAGGACTTAATACAGACTCAATAGTACAGGCACTTATGTCTGCTCAACGTACAAAACAGACAAAGATTAAGAATAAGCAGACAAAGCTTGAGTGGAAACAGGAAAAATGGGCTGCATTAAATACAAAATTATATAACTTTTATAAAGGTCCTTTGTCATCAATGAGATTTTCTAAGAATTATAGGACCAAGGCAGCATCATCATCAAATACTACAAAAGTAACAGCAAATGCTACTGTTAACGCATCAACAGGTACTTATAAAGTTAAGGTTGACAGTCTTGCATCAACACAGTATGTTACAAGTGGTAAGTTAAAAGGTGCGGCAACTTATGATGATAATGGTGCATTGAAAGATTACAGTGGAAAAGTTACAGAAAATACAAAGCTTTCAGATATCGATGGTTTTGCAGCAACAGGAACACAGATACATATAAATTCAGGTGGTAAAGATGTTTATCTGGATGTAGATGAAAATACAACAGTAAAAAACTTTTTAGATGCATGCACAAACGCAGGTTTAAGTGCTACATTTGATGAGGGACAGCAGCGTTTCTTTATAAGCTCTTTAAAGAGTGGTGAGGATAATAAATTTACAATCACTGCAGGAACTATGAGTGCCACTCAAAAGGCTGCCATGGACAATTTTAAGGAATCTGTTAAGTACAACTATTTATCTTCATCTGACAGAGGTGCTGTAGATTCTATTATGGCAGATTTGAGAGCAGGTAAGAAAACTGCTGCAGATGTAGAAGCTTCTCTTAAGGAGATAGCTAAAAGAGGAGCAGATAATGAAGCTTTAGCTAAAGCAAATAAATTTTATTCAGAGAAATCAACTTATGAAGCTGGGCAGGCATTTATATCAGCAGTAGGTTCTGTAGGTGCCAAGTCAAAGGACGACATTAAAAACGATTTGACAGGTGCCGCTGATCTTGATACTTATTATGAAAATATCAGGAAATCGTTAGCTGATACAAGTGTAACAAAGTACGGAGAAACAACCCCTTCAAAATTGGATATCAGTATTCCAGAAGCAAGTTCATTTACAGGAACTCCTGCTGAGAGGGCAGAAGCTATGGCTGCTGCTATTGCATCTGCAAGAGATTCTTATGTTTCTGCAGAAGCAGCAAAGAGGATGAGTGATTACAGTGCTCCTGATACGGCTGATGCATCAAATAGAAGCAAAGTGCAGCAATTAGCCGAAAATGGAATAACATCTGGAGACCTTATTGCAGGGGCGCATGATACTACTAATCCTAGTGAGTATACATTTGATTCTAAAACTGTAAGAGATGCTGATATTGATAGTCCAACATCATCAACAGGAGTGGCAAGTACATTAGCAACTTTTTATAGTGAATTAGGTAATGGTGCGACTGTTAATTCAAATAATGAGCTTGCATCACTTGGACTTGCGAATGTAGATGGCAGTGCAGTAAAAGAGAATGATGCTGGTAATAATGGCATGGTTGTTATTGATGCAAAAGATACTAAAGTTCAATTTAATGGAGCTACACTTACAAGTACAGACACTAATATTTCAGTAGCTGGTCTTGAACTTAATCTTCTTGGTGAAACTGATGAAGAGATTACCATAACAGTAACAAATGATGTATCGGCTATCTATGATACAGTTAAGGAATTCCTTACAGAGTATAATTCTATTCTTAAGGAGTTGAATACTAATTATAATGCTGCATCATCTAAAGATTATGATGTACTTACAGATGATCAGAAAGATGCAATGAGTGATACAGAAGTTGAGAAGTGGGAAGCTAAAATCAAGGATTCGCTCCTTAGAAGGGATAGTACACTTGGCAATCTTGTATCTTCAATGAGAAATAACATGATGGGTGCTTTTGTTGGTTCTGATGGCAAAAGATATTCCCTTGCAACACTTGGAATTGTTACATCAGGTGATTATGCAGAGGGAGGACTTCTTCATATTAAGGGTGATGAAGATGATGAAGAATATTCAGAGGAAAATAATGTATTAATGAGTATGCTTCAGGAAGATCCAGATAAGGTAATGGAGATACTTACACATTTCTCAAGCGCATTGTATGATGATCTTCAGAAAAAGATGAGTAGGTCTGCATTAAGCAGTGCTCTTACATTTTACAATGATAAAGAAATGTCTTCTCAGCTTTCTGATTATAAGAAAGAAGTATCTAAATGGGAGACTAAGCTTAATGATATGGAAGACAGATATTACAGTCAGTTTACCGCAATGGAATCAGCACTTGCTAAACTGCAGTCACAGCAAAGTGCACTTTCACAATATCTTGGTATGTAGTATTTAACCTCTTTTGAGTTTTATTAATATATGATATGTATAGTCTTAGGGCGTATTTGGAAATTTATTTCAGAAATGTGCAGATACGCTCTAAGGTGGCTATACGCAAGCACAGTAGTATTATAATTAAGGTACTACTGTTTCGTACTTTATACGATTATTTGTAAAGATATGGAAAAAGAACTATAACATAATACATGGAGGTAGTTATGGGTAGATTTAGTAACAATAATGCAGCAAAGATGTATCAGCAAAATTCTGTAAAAACAGCTTCTCCGGCAAGACTTACACTAATGCTTTATGAGGGAGCAATAAAATTTTGTAATATCGGACTTGAAGGCATAGCAGAGAAAAATATTGAAAAAGCAAACAATAATATCATAAAAGCAGAGAAGATTATAGTAGAACTAAGAGCAACATTAGAAATGAAATATCCTGTAGCAAAAGAGTTTGACAGAGTATATGACTATATATATAGGAGACTTGTTGAAGCTAATATGAAAAAGGATCCGGAAATATTAAAAGATGCACTTAGTCATATAAAAACAATGCGCGATACATGGAAAGAAGTAATGCGCATTAATAATGTCACTTAATGAAAGAATGGAGCAGATATTATGGACAATGTAAATACATATATATCAATACTACGAAGTTCGCTTCAAAAGAAATTCACACTAATAAAAGAATTGCTGGAGCTAACAAAAGAGCAAAATATTATACTTAGTGAAAAGGAAATGGATGTTGAAGCTTTTGATAATATAGTAGATAAAAAAGAAATAAGAATTAATG
>CAMWXG010000013.1 GCA_947178155.1 uncultured Lachnoclostridium sp. | reverse complement strand
GTGTGCATCTTAATTATATGAGGAAAAATAAATGGTATATTTTATTATTATCTTAAGTTTTTTACTTATATTTATTTCGTCAAAATATATTTTATACAGGCGGCAGATATCTGATATTTGCCGCCAAATGGACTTTATAAGAGAAAACGAAACAAATATATTTATATCTTCTGATATTATGCAAAGTGAAATTTTAAGTCTTATAGATAATATTAATGAGTTAAATGAACGACATAGAAGAGAAAAGTTGGATATGAGAAAAAAAGATATGCATTTGAAGGCTGCTCTTACCAATGTATCACATGATATAAGGACACCGCTTACTTCACTTAAAGGGTATTTTGAACTTTTGTCAGGTCAGGAGGATGAGGGAAAGAAAAAAGAGTATATGGCTGTGATAGATGGAAAGCTTAAGGAGCTTACAGAACTTTTAGATGAACTTTTTACATATACGAGATTGAAAAACGAGGAATATAAAATTGAAATCCGAAAGTATGATTTTACAAAACTTGTACTTGAAATTATTTTTTCTTTTTATGGAGAATTTAAGAAAAGGGGGATAAAACCGGAACTTGATATATGTGAAGAGTCATTATTTATATCATGTAATGAAACAGCAGTAAGACGTATACTTTCAAATATAATTAAAAATGCGATACTTCATGGAAATGGCATGATAAAAATGCATTATAGGATAATTGCTGGAGGTATTGAGTTTATATGTGAAAATAATATTGAAAACTCAGATAATATAGATATCAGTCAGGTGTTTGACAGATTTTATAAAGCAGATGATGCAAGGAGCAAAGTATCTACAGGGCTTGGGCTCGCTATTGCAAATGAACTGACAGAGAGAATTGGAGGTAATATAAGGGCGGAATGTAAAGATAATATATTTATAATAATATTAACATTTAGGGAGTAGATAGATTAGGACAAATATGATATTATTATGAATGTAAAGACTGTTATATGAATAAAATAATATTATAGAAAGTAAAAACACTTCCTATAATCGATTTACGAGCCAAAACAGGCTTTTTTATTATTTAATAATGTATGGGCAGGCATCTGTAATTAAACAGGTGTCTGTAATAATTTATACAAAGAAACTTAAGGAACTAAAATGAAATATAGCAAATATTGCACTTTATGCTTGGATTTATGCGGCAAATAGTGTATAGTATAGATATTTAGTATTACAGGAGGCAAAAAGATGTATAACATTTTAAATGAATTTCTGGAACCTAATCAAATAGCAGTGGCAGGAATACTTGTTGCTTTTTTACTCGCTTTTCTGGGGCTTAAATTTCCATTTCCGTTTCTGCCGACTGATCAGGGAAGAGATTTTGCAGTGGATGGTGCATTATCAAAGGGGAAGACAAGAGGGGTAGGTCTTACATTTGTTTCTGTCTTTGTAATATGTTCATTTTTGTTTATGCCTATTAGCACAGAGTATATTATATACTGCATACTTCTTCTGGCAATTATGTTAAGTGGTTATCTTGATGATGCATCAAATACACCATGGAATGAGTATAAGAAGGGTGCAATAGATTTGATACTTGCAATACTTACAATGTGGAATTTTTTAAACTATAATTCTTCGCAGATACATATATGCAATATGGTTATTGATATACCTTATCCGGTTTATTTTGTGCTTGGAATTATTCTTTTGTGGGTGTCTATAAATGTAACAAATTGCAGCGATGGTGTTGATGGGCTTTGTGCAAGTTTGTGCTGTGTTGTAATATCATCATTTACGGTGATTTTTGCAAAGGAACTTGGATATTATGTAATTGCTGATTTTATGTTTGTTGCAGTCCTTCTTGCATATTTGTATTTTAATTCAAAACCAAGCAGTATGCTTATGGGAGATGCAGGCTCGAGAGCATTAGGATTTTATATAGCAGTAATTGCTATGAAGACAGGACAGCCGCTTATTTATATTTTACTTGCAATAGTATTAATTTTTGATGGCGGGCTTGGACTTATTAAGGTATCTTTAAAAAGGTTTTTGAAAATATCTATCCTTGTAAATACAAGAACACCGCTTCATGACCATGCAAGAAAGAATAAGGGATGGTCAGATACACAGGTTGTATTCAGATTTGTTATATTGCAGATAATGTTTGCAATAATAGCATATATAATAGTTTTATAAGATATTTAAATATAAAGGTTGATATATGGGGTTGATTTTACTAAAAAGGGGTGAGCTAATATATGAATAAGAAGTCAGTGCTTATTATTGATGATAATATTTATGACAGAGACAGTATGGCAGAACTTTTAAGAGATGATTATATTATCATAGAAAGCGATGATACAGATAATATAGTTAGGAAGATAGAAACTGATATTGATAATTTTGCAGCTGTAATACTGGATGTTACTAATGATGAGCAGGCGGGATATGCATTTTTGCATGAAATGAAAAGAAAAGGGTACATTAAAAGAGTGCCTGTAATTGTGACATCAGGTGCTGGAGATGAGGAAGCAGAGATTGATGCATTATCTATGGGGGCAAGTGATTTTTTAAGGAAACCATATAACCCTGTGATAGTACAGAAGCGTTTAAATAATATTATAGATTTAAGGGAAAATGTTTCTACAGGACAGCATTCAAAAAAGGACCCTTTGACAGGACTGTATTCAGAGGAAGTATTTTGCAGCAAGGCAGCACAGCTTTTAGAAGAATATCCTGATACTGAATATGCTATTGTATATTCAGATATGGAGAATTTTCAATTATTGAAAGATTTATTTGGGGAAAATGCGGGGAGTAATATTCTTGTCTATATGGCAAGGGTATTTAAGCATTTTATAAGTAAAGATGAATTGTGCGGACGTATGGAGGCAGATCATTTTATACTATTTTTAAAGTATGATGAAGATTCTCTTAAGGATAATCTTGAATCAATAGTAAATATTATAAATGATTTTCCTGTAAATATGACTATAAGAATAAGATTTGGAATATATAAAATAGAAGACAGGACAATGTCAGTACATGCAATGTGCAATCGTGCGATTCTTACAGTTGATACGATTAAGGGTAAATATGGCAAACACATTGCTTTCTATGATAAAAAGATTTGGGAACAGCAGGTTTATGAACAGGAAATTGTCAATTGTATGGAAGATGCACTTAAAGAGAAACAGTTTAAGGTGTATTTTCAGCCAAAGTATGATCTTAATTCAGAAAGAGTTGCAGGAGCAGAGGCACTTGTGCGTTGGAATCATCCTACAAAAGGCTTTATGAATCCTGCTGAATTTATACAACTTTTTGAAAAGAATGGTTTTATTACTGAGCTTGATAAGTTTGTGTGGGATACAACATGTTCATACATTGAAGAATGGATAAAGAATGGATATCCAATAGTTCCTGTTTCAGTAAATGTATCAAGAACAGATATATATAACCCCGATTTTATAGAGATAATACTTGACATAATTAACAGACATCATCTTGAACCAGAGCATCTGCACCTTGAGATTACTGAAACCGCATATACCGAGAATCCGCAGCAGATTATTGAAACTGTAAAAAAACTAAAACTTATTGGTTTTGTTATTGAAATGGACGATTTCGGTTCTGGTTATTCGTCACTTAATATGTTAAATGAGCTGCCTATTGATATTTTAAAACTTGATATGGGGTTTGTTCAGGGAGATTTAAGTTTAAATAGTAATAGTATCTTAAGTTTTATTATAGGTCTGGCTAAGTGGATGGACTATGCAGTAGTTGCAGAGGGTATTGAGACAGAGGAGCAGATACAAATGCTTCGTAATATGGATTGCAATTTTGTACAGGGATATTATTATGCAAAGCCAATGCCGCCAGATGAGTTTGAAGCATATATGCTTAAACACAATGTAGATTGTGATAGTACAGACGCTTCAACGGATATAGAAGAACTTAGGTTTAAAAAGTCACAAGGAATAATGCTTATAGTAGATGATCTTGCGCTTAATCGTAAAATACTCAGGGAGTCATTTGAAGGGTATTTTAAGATAATAGAAAAGGAAAATGGAGCAGAGGCATTTGAATACATAAAGGAGAATTATAAAGATATTGAGGTTATAATGCTCGACCTTGTAATGCCTGTTATGGACGGATTTACACTTATGAAGCAGCTTAGGTTAGATGATAAATACAGCAATATGCCAATTATTGTAACATCACAGGGCGGTGATAAGAGTGTTGAGAAGTCATTTGAGCTTGGGGCTACTGATTTCGTGGAAAAGCCTTATAATGTAAGAATTATCTTTCATCGTGTACAGAATGTAATAATGGCATTTAAAAATGCAAGGATGAATAGTGATAAAAATACCAATAAAAGCAATATTTAATGATTTAGAGCGTATATGGAAATTTATTTTCAAAAATTTTCATATACGCTCTTATGGAATTTTAAAATTTTTTGATGTTTTTAGTATTGTGCTATTGTTTTTTTGATTTTGTTTTTTTAATTTTGCGCTGTTTCTTCTTCAACTCTTATTTCTTTTGTGCGGATTTCTCTGCATATATCTTCAATAAAAAAAAATAAATCTTTCTGACCTTCATCTCAGGCAAAACGACTTCTTACAGATACCTTTCCAGAGCTTTCTTCATTAGCTCCAACAACAAGCATATAAGGAAGTTTGTCTAAACGTGCTTCACGTATCTTATATCCGATTTTTTCAGAACGGTTGTCTATTGTTGCATCTATGCCATTCTTTTTAAGCTCAGAAAGAACTTTTTTTGCGTAATCCTCATATTTTTCTGAAATAGGCAGCACACGTACCTGCTCAGGGCAAAGCCATGTAGGGAATTTACCTGCATATTTTTCGATAAGCCATGCAAGCGTGCGTTCATAACAACCCATAGATGTTCTGTGAATAATATAAGGACGTTTCTTTTCACCATTTTCATCTATATAATACATATCAAAACGTTCTGCAAGGAACATGTCAAGCTGTACTGTTATCATAGTGTCTTCCTTGCCATACACATTTTTAGCCTGAATGTCAAGTTTAGGGCCGTAAAAAGCAGCTTCTCCGGCTTCTTCTGTATATTCAAGTCCTATATCATCAAGGATTTTGCGCATTGCATCTTCAACAGTATCCCATTCATCAGCACTGCCAAGATATTTATCAGGATGCTCCGGGTCCCACTTAGACATACGATAAGTTACATCCTCTTCAAGACCAAGTGTTTTAAGACAGTATCTTGCAAGTTCTACACAACCTTTAAATTCATCTGCAATTTGTTCAGGTGTACATATAAGATGTCCCTCAGATATCGTAAATTGGCGTACACGTGTAAGTCCATGCATCTCACCTGACTCTTCATTGCGGAAAATAGTAGATGTTTCACCCATTCTGTAAGGAAGGTCACGATAAGATTTTTGCCTTGTTTTATATACATAATACTGGAAAGGACATGTCATAGGACGCAATGCAAAAATTTCATTGCCAGATACGCTGTTGCCTTCTTCGTCTTCATCATCTTCACCAAGTATAAACATGCCTTCTTTATAATGTCCCCAATGGTCAGAGATTTTATATAAATCAGATTTTGCCATAAGAGGTGTCCTTGTTCTTACATATCCCCATTCATTATCCTCTAAATCCTCAATCCACCTCTGCAATTTTTGTATCATTTTCGTGCCTTTTGGCATAAAAAGAGGAAGTCCCTGACCTATTACATCTACAGTAGTGAATAAGTCCATGTCACGTCCAAGTCTATTGTGGTCACGGTATTTTATTTCTTCCAGATATGCAAGGTATTCCTCAAGGTCAGCTTTTTTATTAAATGCAGTACCATAAATACGTGTAAGCATCTTATTGTGTTCGTCACCTCTCCAATATGCGCCAGAAGAAGATGTGAGCTTAAAAGCCTTAATCTGTTTTGTACTCATAAGGTGGGGGCCGGCACAGAATTCGATAAAATCACCTTGTTGATAAAAGGTAAATGTATCACTGTCAGGATGCTCATTAATCATTTCAACTTTATAAGGCTCATCTCTTTCTGTCATAAGTTTGATAGCTTCTTCCTTTGAAAGAGTATAACGTTTTAACTTATCGCCTTTTTTAATTATTTTTTTCATTTCCTTTTCAATATTGTCGAGGTCTTCACGTGAAAGACTTGGCATATCAAAGTCATAATAAAAGCCATTGTCAATAGCAGGCCCTATAGTAAGTTTTGCTTCAGGATAAAGATTTTTAACTGCCTCTGCCATAACATGAGCACATGTATGTCTGTAAGCTTTTTTGCCGCCTTCACTGTCAAAAGTGAGAATGTTTAATTCACAGTCAGAATCAATTACTGTACGCAGGTCAGCAGTATTTCCATTAATTTCAGCAGCACAGGCGGCTCTTGCCAGACCTTCGCTTATATCAAGTGCTATATCATACACAGACATAGCTGAACTATATTCTTTACATGAACCATCTTTTAAAGTTATTTTCATTATGATATTCCTCCATTCAATAATAAATGTGCACAAATTTTACAAAATCATATTACTAAAAAATTATGCTATAAATAAAAAAGCCTTTGATATATTTAAGTAAAATATATCAAAGGGACGTTACATTTTAATCGCAGCGCGGTTCCACCCTGTTTCAATAAACACCAGCTTATTTATGCTGTATTTATTGCAGCTTATAATGATTATAACGGTATCATACCGGACTTGATTGGAGCCGCTCCGAGGTAGTCTTCGGTTAAGGTGCAATAAGATGTTCTCAGCAGTCATCTCTCTCTGGAATTGCATTACATAACTTACTCGTCTCATCAATGCATTTTTGTTTTAAATTATGTTTAAGTATTGTATATCAGTAAAAATTATTTGTCAATATTAATTGTGGAATTTTTTTTAGGAAATATTAGAGAGGGTTTGAAAATTGTTTCTCTTAGATATTCTATTATATTCTTTCTTTTGTGACAATTCCTATTAAATTTTACTTTTACTACTATGGGGTTAAGATATATGTTTAAGTTGCCGAAATAACTATATAGGTATTTTGAGAATATAAAAAAGATGAAGGTGAGAAATCTATGAATATCAAAGATATTATGTATCAGACAGACGTAGCAGCATCTAGGGGGAAAAGTCCGTTTGAAGGCAGTTCTATGTTGGCTATAGGCAATAAAGGACAGGTCGTTGAGGGCGTGATATCAGGAGTTTCAGACAAGATTTCCATCAACTTTAACGGAATTGAGGTATCTGTACCACATTCCGCAGTACGCGGTGCCACGGAAGGCGAAACAAGAAAATTTCAAATCATGGATGTATCGAAAGATAATATTGTACTGAAAGAGGTTGGAAGAACTGATAGCTCCAGTGGTACAAAAGCTATGGTAAATACTACCATAGACAGCAGCGCATATAATTACAGCGGTTATGTGAAAGACAGTGCGCAGGCAGCATCAGCTAAACAGGAAGCAAGTAAGAATATAGCAGTACTTACAGGAGAAGATTACCAAAGTATTGAGGAAGAAGAGGGTGCCATTGAGAAATATCAGGATGAAAGTCTTGACCGTGCGATTGAGAGAGTAAAAGAGCAAAAGGCATGGAAACAGAGCTGTCAGGATATGAACAGTGAGCTTTGCATGGAGTTTAAGGAAGGCATTGAAAAGGCGCAGGCAGAAGGGTTTCTTGATAATAAGAGCAGATCACAGATAGAGCAGGTTTTGCGTGATGCAGATATTCCTGTTACAGATGAAAATATAGCGAGGGTGACAGAAGCGCTTAAAATGAGCTTGACAGCAGGAGATATGTCAGATGATGCAAAAGCTTATATTGTTGGAAAAGGCATGACGCCTACAATAGAGAACATTTATCATGGACAGTATTCAGGAAGTGATTCATTTGATGGTGAAATATATGATATAGAGGTTTGGCAGGAATTAAAGCAGCAGATTGGGGAGATTATACAAACTGCCGGACTTGAATATGAAAGTGCCGAGGTAAATGCAAAATGGCTGCTTGCCAATGATTTACCTGTAACGGCTGCCAATTTAAAAATGCTTGATGTGCTTCAGGATATAAAGGATAATATGACGCCTGACAGAGCTCTTATGCAGATTGTGCAGGCAATGTCAGCAGGAAGTGCGCCAGAGCAGGCATCACTTGATACATCTGAGTTTATAATTGCAAGAGCTGTGATAAATGATTTTATGTCAGTTACAGACAGGGATATAGCAACTGCCGTTAATATGACAAAAAATAATTTAATGTCAGGGGATACTGCCAATACAGCACAGGAGATGGCATTGAACCTTGAGCTTTTAAAACAGGCACAGAAATATAATGAAACAAATATAGATTCTAAAAATACAGTTGTGATTCCTGATTTTATTACTGATGGAATGACAACTCAGGATATATTGGCAGTTACAGCGAAAAGAAATCTTGCAGAGATTTGTCTTAAGATGACAATGCAGTCTGTTAATAATATGTATACAAAGGGGATTAATGTTGAAACTGCACCCCTTGAGGAGATAGTTAAAGAATTAAGAGATATTGAAAATGAATATTATAAAGCACAGTCAATGGGGACTGGTGATGTGACAGATGATGAGCTTGATCTTATGCAGGAGGCTCTTAAAAAGACATATGATATAGCAAATGCTCCTGCATCTGTAATTGGAAAAAGCATAAAGCAGATGTCATTGATTACCTTTAATGAGCTTCATGCGGCATCTGTAAGTGAAACTGCCAATAGGCAAAGTTTTATGGATGTATATGAAAGAGTTGCTACATCGGTAGATAGTCAGTATGGAGATTCTATTCAGAAGGCTTTTGAAAGTATTCCGGATATATTAAAGGATATTGGTATGGAGGATACCAAAGCAAATGAGAGAGCAGTAAGGATACTTGGATATAATGGTATGGAAATTACCACTGAAAATATTAATGCAGTTAAAGAGCAGGATTCCACAGTAAACAGGATTATTGAAAATATGAAGCCTTCTGTTGTGCTTGAGCTTATAAGGAATGGCAGCAATCCGCTTAATAAGACTATAAGCGAGCTTGACAATGAACTTAAAGAAATAGTAAAAGATAATGGTATTACATCAGAGGATAAATACAGCAAATATTTATGGCAGCTTGAACGTGATAATGCTATAAGTGCTGAGGAACGTGACGGATACATAGGTGTTTACAGACTGCTTAATAATATCGAAAAGACAGATGGAGCAGCAATTGGAGCAGTTATGCAGGCTGACAGAGAGATGACTCTTGGAAATCTTTTGACGGCAGTACGTACAATTAAAAATAAAGGAATGGATGTACAAATAGATAGCAATTATGGCGGACTTTCTGATGTTGTATATTCAGGAAAATCAATATCAGAACAGATAAATACAGGATTTTCATCAAAGTCAGGCAGTCAGAAACAAGAAAACGGCAGCGGTGATTATCAGAACAATAAGTCAGATAGCAGTTATTTGGATAATAGCACCATAAGGTATTACGATAGTATTATAAATGATGCACTTGATGATATTACACCTTCAAAGCTTGGAGAGATTGCAGATGGTGATATGGAGAAGCTTCTTAATACATCACTTGAAAAGTTTGCAGAGGACATGAAGCAGACATCAGGCAATAAAGAGATTGAGAAAGCTTATTATGACAGGCAGGCAGAACTTGTTCGAGAAGTATCAAAAGATAGTGCAGAAGCAGTAGAGTATCTTGATAAGCTGGGAGTACCGACTGTAATAAGTAATTTAGGGGTTACCGAGAAAATACTTGAACAGGGGTATAATCCTGCAAAAGAATGTTATAATAGAAAAAATGTACTGGATGAACAGGAAAGAAAAGATTATGAGGAAGTAATAGAAAATATTCCAGATGCACTTGATGATGAGGACAGTATTAAGAAGGAATGTGAAAAAGCCGAAAAATATATGGAAGAGATACTTTCAAAATCATATCAGAAACCTGACATTTCATCAGAAGAGCTTAGTAACCTAAGACTTTTGGGGCATGGTATACAACTTAATGGTATGCTTGCAGAAAGACGAAGTTATGATATACCAATAAAAACAGGTGATACCATTACTAATATGAATGTTACTATTTTGAATGGATATGACGATAAAGGCAAAGTTCAGATATCAATGGAAAGTATGGATGATGAAAATGCACTTGGAAGTATGTCAGCAGAGTTTAAAATATCTGGAAATGATATAAAAGGGTTGATACTTTGCAGTAACAGAAGTGGATATGATAAACTTTCAGAAACAGATGATACTTTAAAAGCTTCATTTGAAAAAGCTGGCTGCAATGTTAAAAATATCTCATATGGTATGGGTTATAGTTCAAGGAGCAGCATGCTAAAGGAAAAAGCAGACAATGACAATGCAAGGACAGCCGATTTATATACTGCCGCAAAGGTTGTTGTAAAGCATATCACAGGTCTTATGAAAGAGTTATATAAAGAAAACTAATTGGCAGAAAAGTTTACAGAAAGAACAAAGAGAATTTAAGATTTTATGAAAAAGGAAGGATGGTTATAAGATGAAGATTAATCATAATATTACAGCGCAGCTTGCAAATGTTAATTTAAAGAAAGATGAGAGAAGAGTTGCAACAAGTCTTGAGAAGTTAAGTTCAGGTTATAAGATTACAAAGGCAGCAGATGATTCGGCAGGAATGGCAATTTCAAATAAGATGCGTACACAGATAAGGGCACTTAATCAGGCTTCAAATAATGCGGAAGATGGTCAGTCAATAGTAGAAACTGCAGATGGAGCACTTGCTGAAGTTGAAAAAATGCTGCAGCGTATACGTGAACTCAGCGTACAGGCAGCAAATGATACATATATAATAGATGATCGTGACTCAGTACAGAGTGAGATAGACCAGCTTCTTGATGAAATAGACCGTATTTCAAGTACAACAGAGTTTAATGGAACAAGTTTGCTTGATGGTTCTGTCGGAAGGTCAGTTACCTCGGATATAGATGAAGTAAAAGCTATGTCTGCATCAATGAAAGTTGACAGTGGCACATATACGATTGACGTTACAGCGCCTCCTACAGCGGCAACAGCTACAATTAATAACCTGACAAGTTATATACCTACATCAGGAGAGGCAGTAGTTAATATAAATGGAGCTCCTTTGACAATTACACCTTCAGATACAAGCGAAACTATTGGTAATAAACTTGTAGATATGTGCAATAAGCTTGATATTGATGTTACAGGTACAGTTACAGGTACAATTACACTTACTACAAAAGCTACAGGAAGCGAAAGGGAGATTGAGATATCAGCTCCTGATAATTATTCGATTTCATATGGTACAGATGCAAAGATTACTGCAGGAGCAGGATTTTCAAATAATGTAAAGATTTTATCAAATGGCAGTATTGTTACAATAAAAGACAGCAATGAATTTGAAATGCTTATAGAGGTGCCAAAGGATGCTCCACTAGGGGATGTAAATTTTAAAGTATATGATGCAGGCTTTATGGGTATGCAGATTGGCGCTAATGAGCACCAAAGGCTTGATATGAATTTTGAAGAGGTATCATGCAGAACTCTTTCACTTAGAGATTCAGAAGGAAATAACCTTATAAATGTATGTTCACAGAAGGGGGCTGACAGGTCTATTGCAGCACTGGATGAAGCTATTAAGAAGGTATCAGCAGTACGTTCAGATTTGGGAGCATATGAGAACCGTCTTGCCAATACAGTTGAAAGTCTTGATGTTAGTGAATATAATATTACTAATGCTATGGCACGTATAAGAGATACTGATATGGCAGATGAGATGACACAATATACGCAGCTTACTGTACTTCAGCAGGCAGCAACAACTATGCTTTCACAGGCAAATAATAAGCCACAAGAGATAATGAATCTTCTTCAGGGAATGTAATTGTTATGAATGGTTTGTCATTTTATCTTTATTTGAGTAAATGCAAAGAAGTGTTTTTATATATAAAAGAACATTACATGGAGGGCTGTTATGGACAGTGAACAGAAGAAGGATTACACAATGCGTATTTCTCAAGCAAATAGAAGTGAGCTTGTTGTAATTGTATATGAACTTTTTATGTACAGTCTTGATACATCAGAGGAATATTTCAAAAAGGACAATATAGATGAAGCTGTAAGGTACCTTAAAAAATCTCAAGAGTGTATTTGTGAACTGCGAAAAAGCCTTGACTTTAAATATGATATTTCAAGAAACCTTGAAGAATTGTATGGATATGTACATAGGCAGATTGTTTCATCTATAACAAGAAGAGAGCCTGTAAATTATGACGAAATAAAAAAAGTTATGGGAAGTCTGAAAGAAGCTTTTACTAAGGTTGCAGAGCAAGACAACTCTGCACCTGTTATGCAGAATACACAACAGATATATGCCGGGCTTACATATGGAAAAGGTAAACTTAATGAGGTATTTATGAACAATAACGAAACATCAAGAGGTTTCATGGCATAAAACAAAAACGAGTTTGAGGATTCAAGCTCGTTTTTGTTTAGTTAAACCAGAAAAATGAATTTTCAAACATGTATTAGAGACACTTTGAAATTACTGTCTGAATTATTAAAGTTTGCAAATTTTTAATTAAAGCTTCTCTTTTATTCTATCTGCTATTTCTTGTGATGCTTTATTTTCAAAGTTTTCCTGTGGTACCCATTTTACTTTTATGTTATCATCTGCTTTACGTGGAATGAGATGTACATGCAGATGAAATACTGTCTGTCCTGCGACTTCGCCATTATTTTGGAGTACATTTAATCCATCATAATCATATGCATCTTTAATTGCGGCACCGCATTTCTTAGCAATTTTAAATATTTTTTCACAGTATTCATCAGGCAGCTCAAATATGTTAGCTGCGTGTGTCTTTGGAAGGATAATAGCATGTCCTTTAGCTGCCGGTGCGGCATCAAGGATTACATTAAAATCATCATCTTCATAAATTGAATTAGTCGGTATTATTCCATTGGCAAGTTTGCAGAAAATACAATTATCATCAATATGTTTAGTCATTATAAAATCCCCCTTCTTTAATTATCGTTTAAACTGAAATAGTGAATCAAAAGTTCTAAGTATTTTAAAGTTGCCTTTTGCAGTAAGCTCACCAGACATAAAAGCTCCCTGAAGTGTAGTATTGCCTGATATTATATTGTCAAATACTGTGCTTGTGGTTTTAATTGATGCATTTGCATCAGGTTTTGAACCATAGTAGCATTTAAGCTCTTTATTATCAGTTTCAATTACTAATGTATTATTTTTGTCAGAAAATTCTATTGCATACGAAAGAGCTATATCTGATACCGGGTGGTAGTGACTTTCAAGTGCATTTATATAAGGATTTTTTGATGAAGTGTCACCATCTCCCATAAGTCCTCTAAACATTTGTGTAAGTTCTTCAATATCTTCCTTTTGTTTCTTGACATAGTTATCGTTTGATACATATATAGATAACTGTTCACTTTCCTGTGGAGTAAGTGTCATTGATTTTGGAGGCACTACATTTTCAAGGACAGCATTTGTGCTGGAAGGAAACATGACCATTTTTTTGGTAAAAGTGCGGTAAAAATTTTCAGTTTTTTTCTCTATAAGATATGCATAATCTGAGTTGGTTTCAAAATCAACCGCACTATTTACATAAGTACATATGCCTTCGCATGGTTTGCCGCCAAGAAGTTCCCATGACTTTACAAGTGTTGAGTAAGCCTCCTTTTCTCCATATGTGGTTGAAGTAACAACTGGCATCATGTAAAGATGTTTTAGAGTTTCTTTGTCGCCATAAAGCCAGCAAGAGTCAAGAAATTGCTGCAGCAATCCGCCTATACCAAGCCATTCAACGGAAGCTGCAAGCACCACCGCATCCGTATCTTTTAGTGTTGTTGGCAGGGCGGATATTCCTCTTATATCTTCATATAGATTGTATTTTTTGACTTGTATATTTAGCTCATCAAGTACTTGACTTAATTTACTCATTACATAGTTGGTAGAGTCCTCAATAAGCCCTCTTCCGCCGTAGTAAATGTTTACCTTTATCATGAATTTATTCCTGCCTTTCTCTGAAATGAATAAGATTTAAAAGTACGGCAGTAATTATGCCGCTTATAAAACCACCCACATGGGCAGCATTATCCACTCCCTGGCTTGTAAAGCCTCCATATAGACTTAAAAATATCATAAATGCAACACGTCTTAAGTCAAGGTCGTGGTACTTGCGGTGTCTTATAATGAGGATATACAGCAAAGCCCCCATTATGCCAAATATGGCTCCTGATGCACCAATAGATTCTGTGTAATCATACCGTAACATATTATAAACCATTGAGGTAAACCCTGCAATAATACCAGAAGAAAAATAGATAATAAGGTATTTTATTCTGCCCATATATTGTTCAATATAAGTGCCAAGAAAGAAAAGTACAAGCATATTATTAAATATATGGTCTATATCAGCGTGCAAAAAAGTGCTGGTGATAATTCTGTAATACTCGTGGTAATTGAGCACTCTATCCCAAGATAATGAGCCTGCATCTATAATGTAGTTCCCTCTAAATGGCAAACTAAGAAAATCAGTAAGTATAAATACAATGATGTTAATAATAATTATAGTAAGATTGGCAGCAGACATTAAAGGACTTGTCTCTTCATCAAACAATGAGGTATTGTTATTCATATATAATCTCCATATCATTATTATTTTATTATAATACCATATTTTTATAAGTCTTTCTACATATTAATTTTTTATTAGAGCGTGTTTGAAAAATCTCGTATTAGAATCTAACCCTGTAACTTAACTAAATGACATTGCAAAGTGAACAGTGACATATGCAATGACGAATAATGCCGAGCTGGGAATAAACAGGTCATCGTATGTCGAATTAGAATATTATATGAAGTATAAAGACTACTGTTAAAATCTATAATTGAGCTTTAGTATTAAATTATAATAAATATGCAGAATGGAGGGTTATTATGAAAGAGTTTTTGCAGGATTATAATATGGTCTTTGCAATGGCCGCTATGGGTTGCTTTACTATTATGATGAAAAGCATTGCGTCTGTAATATACTACAGACTGCTCTGCCAGTCAGAACAAATGGGTACTACCAGAAATAAGTATATGAGGGCTGTATCAGGCAAATTTATTGCATCATATAAGCTAAAGAGAGAGGTACATAATGTTAGCTGTACAGTAGACAGATGTTTATACAACATGAGGATAATGGGCATTTCTGTAATAAGCTGGAAAAATATTGGTATATACGGGATAACAGCAGAAATTCTTATGTTTAGTATAAGCATAGTTGGCGGATTATATTATAGTCTTACAATGGACTGGTTTATTATTAATTCTGTTACCGCAGGTATTACAGTGATAATTCTTGCTGCATCTGAAATATTGTTTCAGCTGCACAGAAAGTACAGACTGTTGCAGTTACAGATGGTTGATTATATGGAAAATATACTTAAGCCAAAGCTTGAGAAAGAGTATCTGCGCCCGGAAGAAACAAGAAAATATCAGCTGGAGTATTTTAATCTCGATGAAGGTACAGAAGAAAAGGAGGAAGAGTATCATGAAAGCGAAGAACAAAAAGAGGATATAGAAGAGGAGGCAGCTCCTTCAATGGAACAGCTTAAACTCCTTGAGGAAATTATGGAAGAATACTTAACAGATTGAGGAGGAAAAGATGGAGAAAAGGTTTAGCATTTCAGATGCGTCACGTCAGGTAGAGGTAGAAAATCATGTTCTTCGTTATTGGGAAGAGGAACTTGAGCTTCCTATTGAGCGTAATTCTAAGGGACATAGATTTTATAAAGAAAGTGATATATATACTTTAAAGACAATTAAAGATTTGAAGGAACAGGGATTTCAACTTAAAGCAATTAAGCTTCTTATGCCAGATATAGGCAGGGTAAGAGATATGAGTCCACAGGAGGTATATCAACTTAGGGAAGAGTTGAATCAGCAGGTATTGAGGGAGGAAGATATGCAGGATAAAAATGTAGTGCCGCTTAAAACGGCAAGAAGTCAGGCTGCTGTCAAAAAGAGCAGTGAGGAAAAGTTAAGGCAGTTTGAAAATATGCTTAGGCAGATGATAGCGCATATAATCAGCGAAAATGAGAAAGAGTCAGAAGAACGTATATGTGAGGCAGTAAGTACAAGACTTATGAAAGAGATGGATTATATAATGCGCGAAAGGGAGGAAGCACAGGACAAGCAGATAGTATTGCTGCAGCAGATACTTGAAGAAGTTAGACATGGTATGCCGGAAACTGCGGCAAGTGATGAATTAAAAACCGTAAAAACACGAAAAAAGTCTAAAGAAGATGGAAAGTCAAAAAAAAGAAAACTATTTGCTAAGTCCGTTCGATAGTGGTATGATGTATCTTATATAATAAATGGATACAAATTACGAGGAGATTAAAGCTGATGGGAAATTTTGTGTTTGAAAAATGCGGGGAAATTGAGGGGCTGTATCTTATTCAGCCAGAAGTAAGAGGTGATATGCGGGGATATTTTATGGAAACATATAATTATGAGGACTTTAAGGCAGCAGGACTTGACATGGTTTTTGTTCAGGATAATCAATCCTGTTCTGTCAAAGGTGTGCTAAGGGGACTTCACTACCAGAAAGAGCATACACAAGGAAAGCTGGTACGCGTTTTAAGTGGTGAGGTATATGATGTTGCTGTAGATATCCGTAAAAATTCAAAGACATATGGGAAATGGTATGGTGTAGTATTAAGTGGTGAGAAACGAAACATGTTGTATGTGCCGGAAGGGTTTGCACATGGTTTTTATGTTTTGTCTGACATTGCTGAATTTTCATATAAGTGCACTGATTTTTATGATCCATCATCTGAAGCTGGTATAATGTGGAATGATAAAGTATTGAATGTGAAATGGCCTATTCCGGAAGGTGAAACACTTAATATATCTGAAAAAGATGGAAAACACCCTAATTTTTCAGATGAAATTTATTTAGATTATTAAATGGAGGTGGATATGAAAAAGATACTTATAACAGGAGGCAATGGTCAGCTTGGACGTTCTCTTAACAAGTTACTTAAATATACAGATGCAGAGATTATCAGCACAAATTCGACTACACTTAATATATGCGATGAAAAACAAGTTGATGCCTTTGTAAAAGAACATGTTCCTGATATTATTATTAACTGCGCCGCACATACAGCTGTAGATAAGTGTGAAACAGATTATGACAATGCTGTCAGGATAAATGCAGAGGGACCTGCTAATCTTGCCAGGGCGGCAGAGAGCATAGGGGCTGTTATGGTACATGTATCAACAGATTATGTATTTGATGGAGATACTGACAAGGCTTATGTTGAAGAAGATAAGGTAAATCCACAGAGCGTATATGGCAGGACAAAGCTTATGGGTGAGGAAAATGTAATAAAGTACTGCAGCAGGTATTTTATAGTACGTACAGCATGGTTGTATGGTGAAGGCAATAATTTTGTAAAAACAATGTTAAGACTTGCTGAGAGTAATGACAAAATAACAGTTGTTTCAGACCAGTTTGGTACTCCAACATCATCTGATGAGCTTGCAGAAATGATACTTCATATTATACCATCAGGTAAATATGGTATATATCATGGAACCTGTGAAGGGCAGACAAGCTGGTATGAATTTGCAAAAAAGATAATGAAATTTGCAGGTAAAACTACAGAGATTATTCCTGTGACTACAGAGGAGTATACTAAAGCAGTTGCTAAAAGACCTAAATATTCCGTACTGGAAAATGCGAAGCTCAATTCTATGGGAGAATATCGTATGAAAAACTGGGAAGATGCACTTGAGGTGTATATAAATTCTCTATAAGATAAAAAAGATGTTATAAAAATTAAAACCATGCAGATAATATTTATAAAATACTATCTGTATGGTCTTTTTTGTTTAACGTCCATTTTTTAACGGAGCTTCAATCTTTGCTGTCTGCTCAGATACAATAACTTTTATTTTATCTGAATTTCCATTGGATATGCGGGCTGTTATGTATGCAGTTCCTTTGGCTATAGCAGACACTTTACCTTTGGAAGATACTGTTACTATATTTTTATCAGAGCTTTCAAATACAGGAACTTCGGCAGATATACTTGGTCGAATGGTATAACGGAGATGTCTGCTTTCTCCTACCTCCATTTTTACCTTTTTCGTTTTAAAACTTACACTTACTGCCTTTGGAGTAACATCTACAGTGAATTTAAGAGTAGTTGTATTGCTTACAAATAAAAACACGGGTTCACTTATCTTAACTGTAATAGTAGCAGTACCAGTGGCAATTCCTGTATATTCACAGGTATTGACTTCTTCGCCTGCTTTTACTGTAAGTACAGATTCGTCTGAGCTTTTGTAGGATATTTTACTGTCGGAAGGTACGTTATACACAGTAAAAATATCACTGGTATCAATAAGAATAGATGTACCATCTTTCTTTAGATATGGGCTCGAATCATCAGCCCGTCTAATAATGCGGTTTGATGAAATTCTGCTCAAAAAGACATCAGATGACGCAAAAGCTTTTCTGCTTGGAATCAGCATAATAGCAATAAATGCAATTAGCATGCAGCTATGCATAATTTTACGCATCGTGTTTCCTCCTTATATAGTTGTTTTATAAAAAACATATATGTAACTCATTCAATGTACATATGGTAATAAATATAAATGTCAGAATGTTGTCACAGAAATTATTTTTTTGCCACATTCATTTCACAATTTTGTGTCAAAATAAGTATTGAATTTAAATTACATGTATAGTATGTAGAAGAAAGAGGTGCGATATGCAATATATTTTGATAGCAGATGATAATCCTGATATTACAGATATTTTATCAGTCTATGTAAAGAAGGAAGGTTATGAGCCTATAGTTGCTAAAGATGGTATAGAAGCGGAGCGTATGTATAATGAATATAATCCTGCCGCGATGCTGCTTGATATTATGATGCCAAGTAAAGATGGATATGAGGTATGCAGAGATATAAGAAGAAAGTCAAGCGTACCTATAATACTTATTACCGCACGTGGAGAGGATTATGATAAGATAATGGGACTTGATATAGGGGCAGATGATTATATAGTAAAACCCTTTAGTCCAAGTGAAGTTATGGCAAGACTGCGTGCTGTGCTTAGACGCTTTAATGCGACAGAAGTATCAGAAAATTCGGATACTGTTTTAAGAGTTGGAAATATGGTTGTTAATCTTGAGGAATATTCATTTACAATAGGGGGAGAGAAGGTAGCGCTTACGAAGAAAGAGATAGAAACTATGTGGACGCTTGCAAGCAATCCTAATAAAGTGTTTACAAGAGATAATCTTTTAGACAGTCTTTGGGGATATGATTATTATGGTGACAGCAGGACAGTTGATTCTCATATTAAAAGGCTGCGTGCCAAGATTGACAAGATAGAGCACCCATCATGGAACATAAAGACTATATGGGGTGTAGGTTATAAGTTTGAAATAAATGAAAATGACTTATGATGTAACAAATATAATGTGAGAAGGGAACTGGCATGAAGTTTATAAAATGGAAGCAAATTAAAGGCAAAGGTGTTAAGGAAATATGGCTGTGGCTTAAAAATAATGATATCACTGTTAAGATGTATATATCTTTTGCATTTGTGCTTATGCTTACCGAGATTCTTACATGTATTATATTTATAAGGCTTTACAGAGAGAATTATGTCAGATCATATACTGATTTATTGACCAGTCAGGGGAGAATTATAGCAAAACGTGTGTCATCATTTGAAAACAAAGGGAAAATAAATCAGTTTATAAGATACAGTACATACATAGATGAATTGGAGAAGGCAGAAAATACGGATATATGGATTGTAAGCAATGAAAATGCAGTAGTGCCGCTCGCAGCAGAATATACTAATGCAGAGGCGGCAGAAGGGCTTACACCTGAGATGAAAGAGGTTATAGAAAAGGCATATACAGGAAATGTAGCATCAAATTCCAGTTATGATGATGCATATGGTATGGTTATTTTAAGGGTTGCCATACCGGTTTATTCTAAAGCAAACAGAACTGTAAATGGTGCAGTTATGATGATTTCGATGATAGACAAGCAGACTATGGGAATAGACAAAGGCACATCAATAGTTGTTATAAGTCTTGTTTTATCGTTTTTTATCTCATACATTGTATCTATGTGGTTTTCACAGTTTCTTTCAAAACCGATTGCTAAGATTGGCAGGGATATAAGCCGTATATCACGCGAAAATTATGCATCAATAAGGACAAAGAAACCTGATACGCAGCTTGGAAGAATTGAGATTATGCTTAATGAGCTTGCAATTAAACTTGGTAAAGCCGAAAAGGAACGTGCTAATCTGGAACAGGTAAGGAGAGATTTTTTTGCGAATGTGTCACATGAGCTTAGAACTCCGATAACTGTTATACGTGGTTATGCAGAAACACTTAATGACAAAGTAATTACTGATGAAAAGATGATAGAGGATATGTATGGAAAGATGCTTTCAGAATGTAAGGGAATTGAAAGGCTGGTTGGAGATTTATTTATACTTTCCAAGATGCAGAATCCTGATTTCGAGATTGAAAAAGAGCCTGTAAGTCTTGCACAGGTATTTGGTGATATAAGCAGAAGTGCATTGGTGATAGGTCAGGAGAAAAATATAAAATTTACACTAGAAATGCCAGAGGACAACCCATGTATGGTGTTTGGGGATTATGTGCGATTAAGACAAATGTTTATGGTTATTATAGATAATGCTGTAAAATTTTCACACGAGGGAGGAATTGTTTCAGTAAAAGTATGGGGTGAACATGGGAAATTTAATATAAGCATAGCTGATACCGGAGTAGGTATATCAGAAGAAGAACTCCCATTTATATTTGAAAAGTTTTTTAAGTCAAAACTTAAACAAAATGAAAAAGGTACAGGACTTGGACTTATGATAGCCAAACAGATAGCACTTAAACATGAAGGTGAAATATCTGTAAAAAGTACAAAAAATGTTGGCACAACGTTCTATTTTGCATTTGATGAATGCACTTCAATGGAGGGATTTGAATAGAAAGGGTGAAATTTTTCTTCTTTTTGACAGAAATACAATTAATTACTTAAAATTTTTAGTTGTAATTTGCTAAAAAAATGTATATACTGTATTATAGCAGCAGGATATAAAAGATTAAAAAATCTATGCCTGGGGTGTTCGATACTCCTGATATTTTGAACCTACAATTTAAAAAAGGGATTCCTACATTTTTGTGATGATGTCAAGCCTCCGTCAGAGTGGAAGGCAGAGTTGCAAGTGCGGTTGCCCACCTGGCTTTATGCTAGGACTCAAAATTCAGGAACCGGCATTTTGGGTATTGCTTGGAAGAGAGGTGATTATTATGAGTATGTCTATTAGTGGGATAAGTAGTAATGCGTACAATTCATATGATGCGTCCCTGACAAAGAGAGTTACTGACGATCCTGCAGGTTCAGTCATTGCGCAGGAGCAGTTGGCACAGATAAACGGATACAATCAAGGATCTAGAAATGGTGAAACAGGACAAGACCTTATTGCGACAGCAGATGGTGCTCTGTCAGGTATTTCAGATAGCTTACAGCGTATGAGAGAACTTAGTATTCAGGCTTCAAGCTCTGCTATATATTCTGATGATGACAGAAAGATAATACAGAAGGAGATTGACCAGCTCAAGGAGCATATTACTGATATTGCTAAGAATACGCAGTTCAACACTAAGAATCTTCTTGATGGAAGCCTTGCAGATTTACATCTTGCACTTAATCCTCAGGGAGGTGGACTTTCTATTCATACGACTAATGCTACTCTTGAGGCGCTTGGTATTGCAGATTATGATGTAACTGGCAAATTTGATATTTCCAAGCTTGATGATGCTATTGCGAAAGTAAGCGATGCAAGGGCATCACTCGGAGCACAGAGCAGTGCACTAAGTTACAGCATAGGTGTAAGCAATCTTTCATCAGAAAATTTGACTTCTTCTTACAGCAATCTTTCAGACGTTGATATTCAGGATTATGTAAGCAATAAAAAGAAAGATGAAGTAATGAAGCAGTATCAATATTTTGTATTTAACCAACAGGTACAAGAAAAAGAAAATATGATTTCAAGAATGTTGGGAATGTGATATTGAGCAATGGATGCTGTTTAATCTACAGGTTAAATAGTAATTGACAATAATTTACATAAGAAAGAGCTTTAGCCGGTCTTGCTGTTGCGGTTAAAGCATGTTTAAGAGGCTTGTAAAAGAGCCTCTTTTTTGATATAATCAGAATATTGATTATTTTTTTACACATTGAGGCATATTTAAAGGAGGTAGCAGAGTGGCACAAAAAGGTGATTTATTGACATTTCGTCCTGATATAAAGGTAGTTGATGCAACAGTACGGGATGGAGGACTTGTAAATGATTTTTATTTTTCAGATGATTTTGTGAAGAATTTATATAAAGCAAATGTAAAAGCAGGCATTGATTATATGGAATTTGGCTACCGCGCTGACAAGGAGATGTTTGATGAGGACAAGTTCGGTAAATGGAAATTTTCATCAGATGATGCAATACGTGAAATAGTAGGTGATAATAATACTAATCTTAAGCTCTGTATTATGGCAGATGTAGGCAGGTGCGATTATAAAGAAGATATACATGAAAAAAGTGAAAGTCCTGTTGACCTTATTAGAATTGCAACATATGTTAATACTATGCCGATGGCTCTTGATATGATAGATGATGCTTATAAGAAGGGATATGAAACTACATGTAATATTATGGCTATATCAAATGCAAAAGAATCAGATATTGCAGCAGCGCTTGAGATGCTTGGCAAAAGTCCGGTTGATGGAATTTACATTGTAGACAGCTATGGTTCTATATTTCCAGAACAGATTAGAAGAATTTCAGAACAGTACATGGAGGTTGGAGAGAAATATAATAAGTTTATAGGTATACATGCTCATAATAATCAGCAGCTTGCATTTGCGAATACAATAGAGTCATGCACTCAAGGAGTGTCTTATCTTGATGCTACAATGGGCGGCATGGGGCGAGGTGCAGGTAACTGTGCTATGGAGCTCCTGATTGGATTTCTTAAGAATCCAAAGTATAAATTGTATCCTGTAATAAAATTTGTAGAAAGCAACATTGTACCATTAAGAAATGAAGGCTTAGAATGGGGATTTGATATACCATATATGCTTACTGGACATTTGAATCAGCATCCCAGAGCTGCTATTGCTGCTATGAAAGAAGGACGAAGGGATTATTCAGGATTTTATAAAGAAATTATTGATAAGGATTGATTTTTAATGAATACTTTAAACAGTCCAATAGGTGTTTTTGATTCAGGAGTTGGAGGTATAAGTGTACTTAAGGAGCTTTTAAAACAGATGCCAAACGAGGATTATCTTTATTTTGGGGATTCTGTTAATGCACCTTATGGTACTAAACCACTTGCACATGTCAGAGAACTGACTTTTAGAAATATTGAAATGCTGCTTAACAAAGGCGCAAAGGCAATAGCCGTAGCATGTAATACTGCAACAAGCGCGGCAGTTGCAGATTTAAGGCGTATGTATCCTGAACTTCCACTTGTCGGCATAGAACCTGCGATAAAGCCAGCTGTGCTTCATAAAGAAGGTTCACGTATAATTGTTATGGCGACACCCATGACATTAAGGCTTGACAAGTTTAAAAGGCTTGTGGATACATATAAGGATAGGGCGGAAATAATTCCGCTGGCATGTCCTGGGCTTATGGAATTTGTTGAGAGTGGAAATCTTTTGGGAGAGGATTTGCATAGATATCTTACAGAACTTTTTTGGTCTGTAGATAATGAAAAAATTGATTCAATAGTGCTTGGCTGTACACACTATCCATTTGTAAAGGCAGCCATAAAAAATGCAGTTGATGAAGATGTTGCTATATTTGATGGGGGAGAAGGGACTGCAAGAGAGATGAAAAGAAGGCTTGATAATGCAGGACTTTTAAAAATTTCAGATAAAAAAGGAAAGGTAACTTTTATAAACAGCCGGAATACTGATGAAGAGCTGAAACTTTGTAGGTTTCTTTTGGAAAGTTATCCCTGATTAATTTATTAATCAGGGATATTTGTTATTATTAAATGTTTTGTATTTCTGTCATTTCTGCTTCTGACATTATAGGTGTAGCTTTTATCAAAAGCAAGTATTCTAAGTTTATTTTCATAAGAACTATTTTCTGAAACATTGCTTTCTGAAAATGTATTGTTATATAGATTGTATATAAAATCAGTATTTTTTATAATTAAGATAAATTGTGCATTTGTCTTTTTTAGTATATTAGCAAGTCGTATGTGGTCTTCTTTTGCAAATTCTCTGCCTTCATATTCTGAAAATTCGCTGTCATATGGAGGATCCAGAAAAATAAAATCTCTTTCAGTAAGTGATATGCTGTTTAAGAAAGTTTCAAAATCTTCACTAAATAAACTTGTATTTTTAAATAATTCTGTGATTTCGTAATTAAACAGATTATTGATTTTAGCAGTAAAGTTTTTTTTATTGTAGCTTATCCCTCCATAAGGTATATTAAAATCACCTTTAGCATTATAACGAAACATGGAGCCATAACAGTATTCTCGTATAAAATAGAAATTGGCAGCTATATAAGAATCATCTTTAATAAGTGTTTTATCTGCCAGCTTATTATATATATCGCGGAAATACATATAAAATCCGCTTGTAAATCCGGTTTTTAAATTTTCCTTTAAATCTTCGTGAGAAAATGGCTTTGCAGCATTATTTTTCTTTGTTCTTACAAATTTGTTCTGAACAGTTTTAAAGATAGTATTCAAATAATCTGATTTATTGAGTATAAGATTTTTGGCATACAAAGATTTGCATATAATAAATTCTATCAAGTTTGTTATATCTTCGTCATTTTGACTGACACTATAATTATTATACGTGGCAAATATTTTTGAATAGTATTTTTCTGTAGTTTCTATAAGTGATTTAAATGCATTGTCGTAATCGTATAAATACTCTTTAAATTGTGGATTCTGCTCCTTTATAAGCTGGTAAAAAAGCATAAGCATAGGGGAAATATCATTTACAGCGGCAGCTTTAGGTTCTAACTGAAAAAATACCGCTCCTCCACCAAAAAATGGTTCAACATATCTGTCAAATTCAGGTATAAGATTTATAAATTTTTCAACTTCTCTTGATTTGCCGCCTGGCCATTTAATAATTGTTTTCATAATATTTTACACTTTCTTAGATTTAATCTATGTATAGTATATAGTATTTACCTAGAATAATTCAATATTAAATTTTACTTTTGCAGCGCCATTTTGCATGATTTTGGCAAAATGTGTGCATTCAGCCCTGAAAGCACTGCTTGTTACTGGTTATATAGCGGAAAGTAAAGGTATATTCATTAGGAAAACGTTTTCACAACTTTGTATTCAGAGCGTCAAATGATATATAAAAATAGTGAAAAATATGAATAATGTTTGCATATTTGATGATATTGACAATAAATGCCTGACATCGTTTTCACACAAAAACTTTGAAAAGGAGTGTAGGTATGGGTTCCAATCTCATCATCAACAGAGAAAAGCGGAGGAAAGTTTAATGGGCATTAAAAAAGAAGCTGATAATAAATATATTATCAATATAAAAAATCTTAATAAACAATTTATAGTAGATAAGCAGCCTATTGATATTTTAAAGAATATTAATCTTCAAATTAAAAAGGGAGAATTTATAACGATAGTAGGTCATAGTGGGTGTGGTAAAAGTACATTATTAAAAATTATGTGTGGGCTTGTTGACTATGAGAATGGTATTGTAGAACGAAATGGCCATGCAGTAGTAGGCCCGGGACCAAGATGTGGAATGGTATTTCAGGACCATAGGCTTTTGCCATGGCTTAAGATAAAAGATAATGTGGGATTTGGATTAAGGGATTTGCCAAAGGCTGAAAGAGAAGAAAAAGTAGAGAAACATCTTGAGATGGTTGGACTTAAAGGATTTGAAAATAGTTATCCAAAGCAGTTATCAGGAGGAATGGCACAGAGAGCTGCTATTGCAAGAGGACTTGCCAATAATCCTACTATTCTTCTTCTTGATGAGCCATTTGGAGCATTAGATGCACTTACAAGGATACAAATGCAGCAGGAAATTCTTCGAATTCATCAAGCGGAAGGAACAACTATGGTTATGGTAACACATGATATTGATGAAGCGATTTATCTCGGAGACAGGATTGTAGTCATGTCAGCAAGACCAGGCGAAATTAAGGAGATAATCAAAACTGATTCTATTGAGTCTAAAAAGAGGGGCAGTACAGGGTTTGCTGCATATAAAAAGCGCATATACAATTACTTCTTTGAAGATGCAAAGGATTTAATGGATAATATGGAGTATGCAAATTAAAAATAGAAAAGCAGGCATCTTGCCTGTGAGAGAGGTAAGAGATGAAAAACAATACTATGAAAAAAGTAATATTAGGTATGCTGCTTCCATTAGCTGTAATTGCAGCATGGTTTTATGTAACAACTTATGGCTCTATACCAAGCGGGATATTGCCAAGTATATCAAAAGTTAGCGGCGCTTTTAAGACAATGATAAGTACAGGTCAGTTACAGGAGGATTTAATAGTAAGTATAAGCAGGGTATTAAAAGGATATGCATTTTCAGCATTTTTTGGAATTTTGTTAGGGTCCCTTATGGGAATGTCTAAAAATATAAAGTTGCTTTTTCAGCCTGTTGTTACAATAATCAGGCAGATACCAATGATTGCATGGATACCGCTTATTATACTGTGGTGTGGAATTGGCGAAATGTCAAAAGTAGTAATTATTGTACTTGCAGCATTTTTCCCAATACTTGTAAACACAGAGAGTGGAATGGAAAGCACGCCGCAAGGATACATAGAGGTTGCAAGGTTATATAAGTTAAATGCTTGGAAAACATTTACATCTGTATATTTGCCAAATGCCCTTCCAAATATTTTAGTAGGGCTAAAACTTGGGCTTGGCGTATCATGGATGGCAGTAGTGGCAGCAGAGCTTATTGCTGCAACTACAGGAATAGGCTATCGTATGAGCAATGCAAGAAGTATGATGCAGTCTGATGTGGTAATTGTATGCATGATAGTAGTAGGACTTATGGGTGTATTGATGGATAAGGGAATAGGAATTATATTTGATATGATTACACCATGGAATAGGGCTGAGAAGAGTAATTAGAATTATAAAGTTGTATATTAAAAATAATCAATGAGGGGAATGTGGATATTATGAGAATTAGAAAAATATGGAAGAAAGCAACAGCAGCAATTATGCTTACAGGAGTGATTATGTTTGGTATTACAGGGTGTGGGAGCGAAGGTTCAGGCATATCAGAGAATGGAAATAAGACATCTAACGTAAAGGCAGCTAAAGCGGCAGATAATGGCGAATTAAAGACTTTTAGAATAGGTGCAGGTGGTACTGATGGTAATGAATCTATGGAACTTGGAAATCTTGCGTATGATAGTGGAATTTTGGAGGAAGAACTTAATAAAGTGGGTTATACGGTTGAAGTTATTGCTTTTGGAACAGGCGGTCCAGAGATAAATGCAGCACTTGCATCAGGTGATATAGATGCTGCTATTTTAGGTGATTTTCCGACTTTTACAAGTAAAAGCAACGGAATAGATACAACAGTTGTTGCATTGACAAACAGTGCGAATCAATATGGCATAGTTGTATCAGAAGACATTAAAGAACCAAAGGATTTAGAGGGCAAAAAGGTTATTGTGCCAACTGGTACGGTGGCACAGTATTATTGGGAAAAATTTATTGAAGCAAATAGTCTTGACGAAAGTAAAATTGAGATAATTAATGCAGCATCTGATGCAGTTTCACTTTTGCAGACAGGGGATGCAGATGGATATGCAATTACAAAATATATTGCAGCATATTATGAAGAAACAGGTATTGGCAAAGTTCTTGAAAGTGATGCCGAAGTAAATGGAAGTACAACATTTGTCTTTGAAGTTAAATCAGATATTTTAAAAGAAAATGAGGAGCTTGGAACTGCCATTAATAAAGCACTTATACGCTCATATGAAAGAGCAGCCACGAATCATGATGAAATGTTTGAAGCACTTAAAAGTGATAATATATCAGAAACAGCATGGAAAACATCATATTCATTTGATGAAACATTATCATTTTTATCGCCTGAAATTACAGATGATATTTTGAAATATTATAGTGATTTAAATGAATGGCTGTATAGCCACTCAATAATTACTGAAAAGGTTGATGTGGATTCGTTTTTTGATACATCATATTATGCAAAGGCAAAAGATGAATTGAAAAATTCTTGAGAAATATAAATATACGTTTTTTGTATTGGAAAAGTTTATAAATGTTATTTAGGCAAATGCATTTTAAGAAGGGAGAGTTTTATGTCAGGTAAGAGTAAATTTACAGGAAAAATTGGAAGGTCATTGTATGATACAACAATATCATTTGAGCGAGAGGAGAGTCCGGCAAAGGGCAAGCCAAATGTTATATATATTTTAATGGATGATATGGGCTTTGCGCAGTTAGGCTGTTATGGCTCAAATATAAATACGCCTAATATTGACAGATTGGCAGATGAAGGGCTTAGATATAATAATTTCCATACTACGGCGGTCTGCTCCGCAACACGTGCATCATTGCTTACAGGTGCTAATCATCATTCCTGTGGTGTAAATACAACTACAGAAGGAAGAAATGGTTTAAATAATAATTTAGGCGGAATTAATCCCCAGTTTGCTACTATAGCTGAGATTTTAAAGGAATATGATTATCGTACATTTGCTGTTGGAAAATGGCATTTATGTGGCGCAGATGAAAGAACGGACGCAGGTCCATTTAATAATTGGCCTTTAGGAAAGGGATTTGATAATTACTATGGTTTTCTTGATGCACATATGGATCAGTGGCATCCTACATTAACACGTGATAACACAAGGGTTAGTCAGCCAAAGGAGCCAAAAGACGGATATCATGCAACAGAGGATTTTGTTGATAATGCTATTCAGTATATTTATAAACACAGATTTTCATATCCAGAGCAGCCATTTTTCTTATATCTTGCATTTGGAGCAATGCATTCTCCACATCATGCGCCAAGAGAATATATTGATAAGTATAAGGGAAAATTTGATAAAGGCTGGGATGTGATTCGTGAAGAATGGTTTGCAAGACAAAAGGAAATGGGCATAGTAAATGAAAGCGCAGAGCTTACTGAACGTAATGAGTATGTGCCGGCATGGGACAGCCTTAATGATGACCAGAAGAGGGCTTACACAAGATACATGGAAACATTTGCAGGTATGCTTGAACATACTGATGCTCAGATTGGAAGATTGATAGACTTTTTAGAAAAATCAAATATTTTAGATAATACCATTATTGTATTTACATCGGATAATGGTGCAAGTGCCGAAGGTGGTAAAGATGGTCACTTCAATCAGGCTTCAAGTATGGATATAACAGAGGAATATCCTCATGATGTAGAGCTTGCACTCAAACATTATGATACTATAGGTGATGAATATTCTATGCCACATTATCCTACAGGCTGGGCGAATGCAGGTAATACTCCTTTCCAATGGTATAAGACATGGGTGTATGAAGGAGGGGTAAAAGATCCGCTTATTATGCGTTATCCCGAGCAGATAGAAGATAAGGGCGGAATAAGAAGACAGTTTAATCATGTGTCAGATATAACACCTACAATTCTTGATATGCTTGGATTTGAAAAGCCTAAAGTAATTAAGGGAGTGGCACAGAAAGAGCTGGAGGGTATCAGCTTTAAAGCTTCATTTGATAATGAAAATGCTGATACAGGAAAACATGTACAATATTTTGAAATGTTTGGAAACCGCTCTATTTATAAGGAGGGGTGGAAAGCTGTTACAAATCATGAATTTACAGAAGATTATGATAAAGATGTATGGGAGCTTTACCATGTAGATGAAGATTATTCAGAGAAATATAATGTGGCAGATAAGTATCCTGATAAATTAAAAGAACTGCAGGAAGAGTGGTTTATTGAGGCGTCTAAGTATGGAGTATTTCCTATGGATAAGCATGGGTTTCATGCATATAAAGGCCAAATGGGTAAAAGATTTGAAAGTATGGTTTTTCCAGCAGTACATAAAGAATATGATAATGTAGAGTTTCCATATGATTTACCAATGAATTTTGGAATAAGCTCAAGAAATAATACAATTACAATCAGACTTAACAGGAAGAGTGATAAGGAAGAAGGAGTATTAATTTCAAGCGGAGATCGTTTTGGCGGCACAAGTATTTATATACTTAATAATCATCTGCATTATGTATATAATCTCTATGGAGAAAAATATTATCATGCTGTGTCAGAAAGTGAGCTTGGTACAGGAATAATAGAATTGAAAAGGAAGTTTTGCATAAAAGGAAAGGGGAAAGCAGATGTAGAGTTATATATTAATGGTTCAAAGACTGGGGAAACAAAGGTTGAGGAATTTAATTATATGACAATGGGAACTACATCATTCAGGGTAGATAAAATTACATCTGTAAATGAGGCTGATTATTCTGCTCCTTTTGAATATACAGGCGAGATAGAAAAAATAGTTATTGATGTTGAGGCATCAAATATTAATCAAAAAGATTTAATAGAAAAAGAGTTACATGCAGATTAAGGTTTACAAGTTGACATAATGTTATTTAAATGCAATAATCATATTAACATATTTTAAATATGCTTAATATGATTATTGTCATTCATGAGTGAGGTAAATATGTCTATTAAGTTAATAGCAGAGAGAGCAGGAGTGTCAGTTTCTACAGTTTCAAGAGTGCTGAATAATCCTGATTACAAGTGCTCTTCTGATAAAATAAGGGAAAAGATATGGAATATTGCTATGGAGTTAAATTACACTCCAAATGTTGCAGCACGTAATCTAAAAATGGGCATAAATAGAGATATAAATAAAACATACTATTTAAGTGTTTTAATGACTCGTATGAATGAAGCACAAACAGATCCATTTTTTAATGAAGTGCTTCATATAGTTGAGAGTGAGATACATAAACATATGTGTATACTTTCTAATGTATGGTATATGCCTGTTTTTTCTGATGATAAAAAGTGCAGAAATACTGATTTAAATAAGCTGACAAACAGTATGTATGAAGACTCTGGTAAGAAGTGTGATGGTCTTATAATTATTGGAAAGTGTAATAAAGATGCGATAAAGAAACTTAATGAAAAGTATAAGAGTATTGTTTCAATTAATCGTAATTCTACTAATTATGAAGTAGACGAGGTACTGTGTGATGGAAGTAAAATTGCTTCAATTGCGGTAGAACATCTTATTTCATTAGGACATAAAAAAATTGGTTATGTAGGTGACTGCTGTAATGAGGCAAGATATAGAGGGTATTTAAATGTATTAGATAAGTATGATATAGATTTAAATGAAAATTATATAATACCAACAAGACAGACAGAGGTAGAAGGATTTGAAGCAATGGAAACCCTGTTACAATCAGGGGATATGCCTACGGGAATATATTGTGCCAATGATATAACAGCAATAGGCATGCTTAAATGTTTAAGCATGCATAGAAATCTGCTATTTAAACCAGCAATAATATCAAGTGATGATATAGAGGAAGCACAGTTTACAAGACCAATGCTTACGACAGTAAGGCTTCCAAAAGAGGAAATGGGGAAATTTGCATTAAATCTTTTAGTTGATCGTATAAAAGGAGGACATAAAAGTATAGTAAAAACGGAACTTGAGTGTAAGCTTATGGTTCGTGACAGTTGTTTAGAAACGAGGTGAAATATGCCGGCAGCAAGTATTTTGATAAAACCATCATCAGCTAATTGTAATATTGACTGCAAATATTGTTTTTATAAATGTTTGTGTAACAAGCGTGAGGAGTACAGCAGAGGTTTTATGTCAGAGAAAACTTTAAAAGAGCTTGTAGTTTCTGCTATTGATTATGCGGATAGTTATTTGACATTTGCATTTCAGGGCGGTGAGCCTACTCTTGCAGGTATAGATTTTTTCAAAAAGGCAGTTGATTTGCAGAAAGAATATAATTATAAAAATCTTGTTATAGAGAATACCATTCAGACAAATGGTATTCTTATTGATGAATCTTGGGCAGAGTTTCTTGGGAGCAATGATTTTCTTGTTGGGTTATCACTTGATGGAAATAGAAAAATGCATGATATGTATCGTCAGGATACAGGTGGTAATGGTACTTTTGAAAAAGTTATGAGTGCAATAAGTCTGTTTAATAAGTATAATGTGAAATTTAATATACTGTCAGTGGTTACTGCGCAATCCTCTGCTAAGGCTTCTGCTTTGTATAAATTTTATAAGAGGAATAAGTTTGATTATATTCAGTTAATTCCATGTATGGATGAGGCTGATAGAGGAAATATTTATGAATCTGAACGTGAAATGATTCACAGTGAATATGCAGTTACATCTAAGGAATATGG
>CAMWXG010000012.1 GCA_947178155.1 uncultured Lachnoclostridium sp. | reverse complement strand
GTCATGAAAATGGTATATTAAATTTTTAAACACATATGATTTTACGTGAATTAACTGGAGATTATAATTCCATATAGACAAAGAAAAAGTTCCCAAAATTGTAGTAGAATACAGTTTTGGGAACTTTTATCGTTTTTAATGCATGTTTTGACAATTAATATGCTTGCGCCGAAAGTTGTTGTGGGAGCAGAGCAGGCAGCACTTTCCAAAGCTTTAAAAAAATAGGTGTAAGCAGAATTATAACTTGAAATTAAATAAATTAAGAAGTATAATAAATAGTAAAATTTACTATTTTTATACGTGTATTATATGTACTATATTGTGCATATATAATATTATTAATAATTCTATAAGTGTTTGGACTGACAGAATTAGGAAGGAATTATAATGGATTTATTCAATGTGTTAACAATGATAGGTGGACTGGCTCTGTTCCTATATGGAATGCATGTTATGGGTGATGGGCTTGCCAAGACATCAGGTGGGAAGCTTGAGGTTATACTTGAAAAATTTACATCAAAGACTACTTTGGCAGTACTCCTTGGTGCTGCAGTAACCGCTGTAATTCAGTCGTCATCAGCTACAACAGTTATGGTTGTAGGATTTGTAAATTCAGGTATTATGAAGCTTAATCAGGCTGTTGGAATTATAATGGGGGCTAATATAGGTACTACGGTTACTTCATGGCTGCTTGGGCTTACTGGTATTGAAAGTGATAATTTTTGGATAAGGCTTTTAAAACCCACATCATTTTCGCCAGTTCTTGCAATTATTGGTGTAAGTATGATGCTTTTTGCCAAGAGCAGCAAAAAGAGAGATATTGGCTCAATTATGGCTGGCTTTGCAATTCTTATGACAGGTATGGATACTATGAGTAAAGCACTTGCTCCGCTTGCAGATGTGCCAGAGTTTACTAAACTTTTTGTGATGTTTAAAAATCCTTTGCTTGGTGTTATTGTTGGAGCTTTGCTTACTGCAGCAATACAAAGTTCTTCTGCATCAGTTGGTATTTTGCAGGCACTATGTCTTACTGGTTCAGTCAGTTATGCATCGGCAGTACCTATTATTATGGGACAAAATATTGGTACATGTGTAACTGCACTTATATCTGGTATAGGTGCAAGTAAAAATGCTAAGAGAGCAGCATTTGTTCATTTTTATTTTAATATTGTTGGAACTATTGTATTTATGTGCGCATTTTATGGACTTAATGCTATTATTGGGTTTGAGTTTATGGATGATTCAGTAAATGCATGGAGTATTGCAGTAGTTCATTCCATATTTAATATTTCAGCTACATTGTGTCTTCTTCCATTCAGACAGTTACTTGTAAAACTTGCAATGATTACCGTGCGTGATGGTGAAAGCAATGTTGAAACAAATGCTCTTGCGTTTCTTGATGAACGTTTTCTTGAAAGACCTGCATTTGCAGTTGCACAGGCAAAAAAGACTGCTGTGCAGATGGCACAGTCTTCACAGGATGCTCTTTTTAAAGCAATTGAGTTGTGCCGTAACTATGATGAGGAAGAAGCAAAGCATGTAATAGAGCTTGAAGAGCTTGTAGATAAATATGAAGATGAGCTTGGCACATATCTTATGAAAATGAATAATGCGGAGCTTGCAAAAAATGATTCACAGGTTGTTACAATGCTTCTTCATTGTATTGGAGATTTTGAAAGGATTTCAGACCATGCAGTAAACATTGCGGAAACAGCAAAGAATGTAAATAAGAAGTCAGAGAGGTTTTCAGATAAGGCAAGAGGAGAGCTTGATGTATATGAAGCTGCTATTCGTGAAATTGTTTCAATGACGTTTAAGGCGTTTGAAGATGATGATTCAATACTTGCTACACATGTAGAGCCATTAGAAGAGGTAATTGATGCACTTAATGAAGAGGTAAAGAAAAAGCATGTTAAAAGGCTTAGAAAGGGTAAATGTACAATAGGACTTGGTTTTGTATTATCTGACCTGACAACTAATTATGAAAGGATTGCAGATCATTGTTCAAATATTGCAGTTTGTCTCATTCAAACTAAGGAAGAGGGGTTGGAGGCGCATGAATATCTTGACAACCTTAAGGAGAATGATTCTGTAAGGTTTAAAATGGAATATAAGGAATATCGTAAGAAATATAAATTGCCTTGATCTATTTGGCATGATTATTTTGTTGTACTGCCAAAGGCGGTAGGAAAATGGGTTGTTTTTATAAAAATGGTTTTGAATGTCTTGAAAAGAAAGACTGGAGAAACCTAATAATATAAAAGGAGGATTATATTTATGAAAAAAAAGAAATTATTTAAGAAAGGAACAGCATACCTGCTCTCGTCTGCAATGGTACTGACGGGAGTTGGTTCCATTTCTGATCTGGGGGGGGTAACGGTAGCAAGTGCAGCAGGATTGACTATGCCAACGCCTGTATTAAGTCTGGATTTTGATGGAACAACAACAAATAGTACATATGAAGAAAATAATATTAGTTATACTCTTACGGATTCTGAAATTACAGCGGATCCAGATGATGCTAGTAATAAGGTGTTTTATAATAAGAGTGCCACAGATACAGGGTTTATGCAGTCTGCGCAGGGAACATTTGCAAATACCAGTTTTTCAGATGGGGTTAGTGTACATATGAAAGTGCGCCCAAATACTCAGGCAAGTGACTGGAATTTTCTGTTTGGTTTAGGATTTAATAATGCTGGCTGGCAAGTGTTTGATGGAACAATAGGTTTTATTGCTAGAGAATGGACAACTGATCATTTTGGAGACTATTTTCCAGGTGGAAACTGGCAGCCAGGGAATACTTTAGGTGGTTCAGATGAAGTAAATGCATATGATTATTTTATGCAAGCTGATAATTGTAATAAATGGTATGATTTAACATATGTTTACGGGACAGATGGGAATTTTTGTATTTATGTTGATGGTATTTTAACTGTTAAATATACAGCAAAGGCGGGTTATGACGCAGTGTTTGGTAGTATTGGTGAAAATAATAATGCTACTTTTTCATTGGGAGGAAATGTTTTTACAGGAACATCAACTGATGAGACTGACTTAAAAAGATGTGATGCATATTATGATAATGTGGAAGTGTACAATAAAACACTGACGCAGGAGCAGGTATATTATTTGGCTACTGGTGAGGCCGTATCAACTGATAAAAGTGCTTTGGATGCGGCTATAGCTGATGTGGAAACATTAAGGACAGAACTCTATACAACAGAATCAGCAGCAGATTTTAATGAAAAACTGGAGGCTGCCAAGCTTGTGAAAAATAATGCTTCAGCAGAGCAGACAGAAATTGATGCTGCAGTGGAGGCATTAAAGGCGGCTAAAGAAGCATTGGTATTAAAATCTGTTGATTTGACCACAGGTTTAGTGTTGGACTCTGATATGACTTCTGCTACATCTGTGATTGATAAAACTGGTAAAAAGGTTACAGCAGGTGGTTATGTTATTGAGCCATTGGGAACTTCAAGTATAGGTGATGGATATATCCAGTCATCTGAAAGTGGTGTTGCTCAAGGAGCAGGAATTGCTGTAGATAAGGCTGTACTTGATGGTGCTTCTATAGATAAGGGACTCACATTTAATATTAAATGGAAATTCTCAACAGCTCCAGCATCAGACTGGTGGGATTTATTCTCTATTGTTGATGTAAATGATGCATATTTAATGAGAAATACTGTAGGGTTTGTTACTTGGACTGAAAAAGGTAATGTATTTCCTGATGCTGACTGTAAAAATGGTTTTGCATGGAATAGCTGTATGTCTTATGAAACAAATGTTGTTAAAAATTTGACAGTGACTATTGATAATACAAGTTTTAGAATGTATGTGGATGGTGTGCTTGCATGTGAAAAAACTGATATGACACAATATGACTTTGATAAAGTATTTGCTAATATGGAAAAGATTTATATTGGATATGCAGTTAATGAACTTGATGGTGATTTGCAGGGACAGCTTAATGGTTTGCAGGTTTACCATCGTGCTTTAAACGCTGCAGAGGTTGATAAGCTGGCTGCAACAGGTACAGGTGTTAGCTTTAAACTTTCTAATGAGTTGGTATCAGTAGCAGAGGGAGCAGAACAGACCATAGGAATAAATACTGGAGCAAATCCGGCAGATACTGAAATTAAAAGTGCTGTTTCAGCAGATACAGAAGTTGCAACAGTAAAAGTTGATGCAGGCAGCATGGTTATTACAGGTGTTAAGGCGGGGGAGACAACTGTTATTGCAAATACTTCTTATGGACAGTCTGCTGTATGTAAGGTTACTGTTACAGATGAAGCTTCAATTGAAGATAATACAGTTTATAAGGTAAGTATTTCTGATGCTGCAAAAGAGTCTGTAAAATCAAAAAATGTAAAAGATGTAGCACTTAGTGCATCTGAAGCTAAAAACAAAGATGTAGTAAGCCTTGTAATTACACCAGAGGAAGGATATCTGATTAAATCAGCAAGTGTAGCAACAGAGGGAAGTACATGTACAATTGGTAAATTGGAGCCTGGTACTAACAGCACAGCAGTTATTAAACTTTCTGGTTTTACTGCTGATACAATAATAAATAGTATTACTGTTGAAACTGAAAAAGCAGATGTTACTGAAAAGACTGAAACAGACAAAAATGTTGGGGGTGCAAGTCTTGGTGGAACAGATTTTACAGATAAGGAAGTAACTAATGCAATAACAACTGCTATTACTAATAAAGAAAGTATAGATACTATTTTGGATGAGTCAGGTAATGAAGTGTCTGATGATAAGATTGATGAGGCAATTAAAGAAATTGAAAATGCAGTTAGTGGTGATGGCAGCAATAGTAGTGCTGTAACTGTTTCACTTGTAGTGAATGAGGAAAAAAATCTTGATGCTTCTATGAAAGAAACAGCAGATAAATTGCTTGAAACTGATGTGAAAAAGCAGGCTGAAGCAGCAGTGGCAGGTACAGAGATTAAGGATTTAAAGATTGCTATGCCTTTGGATATTTCATTTTATGCAACAGTGTCAATAAAAAGTGATGCTAATGATAAAAATATAAAAATAAAGTTAAAAGATACTGGCAATAAGAAAATGACAATTATGATGACAGTGCCTTCAAGCGTAGTAAAGGAAGCAGATGATATAACAAGATTGTTCTATGTTATCCATTTTCATGGAGAAGAACAGGAAATAATTCCTTGTAAGTATGATAAAACTGGTAATACTATTACATTTGAAAGCAATAAATTCTCGCCTTTTGTGCTTTGCTATGTAGATACAGCAAAGAAAGTTTCAGGAGGAGGGCTTGCTACTTACCCTATAACAAATACAACAACACCAGCTCCAACAGCAACAGCAGCTCCGACAGCAACACCAACAGCAACTGTGACTCCAACAACAACACCGTCTGGAGAAACGACAGCAACTCCAACATCATCACCAGTATCAGAGCCAACAGCAGCTCCAACGGCGACAGCAACACCAGATGGTACAGGTAATGCAGGCAATGACAAAGAACCTGAAGATGATTCATCACTTAAAGTTGGTGATAGGGTAACAGTTAATAATCTCAAATACGAGGTTACATCTACAGATGACACAAAGACAGTAGTGTTTACAGGAGTTAAGAATAGTCGTGCAAAAGTAGTTATTCCTGCAACTGTTAAAATTTCAGGAGATACATATAAGGTAAAAGGTATTACTAAAAACGCATTAAAGGGTGATAAGAAGCTTGAAGAGCTTACAATTGGTAAGAATGTTAAGTTAATTGGGGCAAATGCTCTTAATAATTGCAAGAATTTAAAGAAAATTGTAATTAAGACAAAGAAACTTACTTCTGAAAAAGTAGATAAAAATGCATTTAAAGGAGTAGGTGCAAATGTAACAATTAAATTACCTAAGGGCAAGGTTAAATCATATAAGAAGCTTATCAAGACCAAAGGTGCAGACAAAAAGGTTAAATTTAAATAATTAAAATAAAAGATAAATTTTCTATTTCATTTTTAATATCAAAAATGCTCCTCCATATATCAGGAGGGGCGTTTTTATTATGTATGAAAAGATTGCTTTTCATGCACGATCTAGCCACATATGGAGGTTGAAATAATTTTGCCCAAAGTGCAAAACTTGACCTTTAATGAGAAAAATAGTAAAATAGTCAGTATTTAAATACAGAGGAAAGTTACAAGGAAGTTAGAAAGGAGAGGTATTAGTGTGGGCAAATATTTAAACATTGGCAATGTGGGGTTTGCATCTATAAAAAAAGGGATATATATTGATAAGACAGGAATGGTTTCTTTTATTAATAAAACTCTTGGGACAAAAGATAAATTAACTTGTGTTAGCAGACCGCGGCGCTTTGGCAAATCATTTGCTGCACAGATGCTTTGTGCTTATTATGATATAGGATGTGATTCAAGACAGTTATTTGAAGGATTAATAATATCAGAGGATAATTCTTATGAAAAGCATTTGAATCAGTACAATGTGATATACTTAGATATTACATTATTTACATCACGAACGAAAGATATTGGAAATGTTGTGAGAAATATCAACAATGCAGTTCTTGAAGAAGTAAGTCAGGGTTTTGGGGATGTGAAAAAAGGTGTAGATTTGGTGGAAACACTTGTTAATATTACAGAAAGAACTGGCAAGAAATTTATCATGATTATTGATGAATGGGATGCGCTCTTTCGTGAAGCAAAAGAAGATATAAAACTTTAAAAAGAATATATTGATTTTTTGAGAAGCTTATTTAAGAGTAATTGGACGGATATGATATTTGAGGCAGCTTATATAACAGGTATTCTGCCAATTAAAAAATATGGTACACAGTCTGCTATGACTGATTTTAAAGAATATACTATGGCTCAGCCAGAACCATTGGAAACATTTGTAGGTTTTACAGAGCAAGAGGTCAGGTGTTTGTGTATTGATTCAAATCTTGCTTTTGATGATATTCAGAAATGGTATGATGGGTATATTCTTGGAAACGGCATGCATGTTTATAGTCCCAGATCGGTAATTGAGGCAATACAGCGTGGTCGAATTGGAAACTATTGGACACAATCTGAAACGTATGAGTCGCTTAGATTTTATATAGAATTGAATGAGGATGGATTAAAAGAAGCAATTATTCAAATGTTAGGTGGTATTCATATAAAGATTGATGTAGCTACATTCCAAAATGACATGACAACAATTAAAAGCAGAGATGATGTTCTTACGTTATTAGTTCACTTGGGTTATTTGGCTTATGATATTGACAGCAAATCAGTTTATATTCCAAATGAAGAAGTTCGCCAAGAGTTTGTACGTGCTGTAACTACTGGTAAACATAAAGAAATTGCAAAGCTTATTCATACTTCTGATTGTCTTTTAGAATCTAATGCCATTGTTACTAATTGAGTTAAAGTGGAATAAATCTGATAAAGGTGCGATTGAGCAAATAAAAAATAATGATTATCCTCAGACATTAAAGGATTATGGAGGAGATATGCTTCTGGTTGGTATCAATTATGATGTGAAGAGTAAGAAGCATACTTGTAAAATAGAGGAATTTAATATATAATTTATTGTTTGAGATATATGTAAGAAACTCTAAATTGACAATGTGTCTAGCATGTGTTTGAACATTGCCGATTTAGAGTTTTAGGAGTAACAAATGTATCAAAGTTTATCAGCTATTTCATATATAAGCCTTTCAGATTCATCCCAGCCAAGACAAGCATCAGTTATTGACTTTCCATAAGTATGTTCATGAATTGACTGATTTCCGGGTTCTATATAACTTTCAATCATTACACCTTTTACAAGCTTTTTTATTTCATTAGATACATTTCTGCTGTGCAGTACTTCTGAAATAATACGAGGTTGTTCATAGTAGCATTTATTTGAATTGGCATGGTTTGCATCAATAATACATGCCGGATTTTTTAAGTCATGCTTTTTGTACATTTCATTCAGAAGCATAAGATCTTCATAGTGGTAGTTTGGAAGGCTGCGTCCATGTTTATTTACAGCACCACGCAGTATTGTATGTGTAAGAGGGTTGCCTTCTGTTTTGACTTCCCAGCCTCGGTACATAAAAGTATGACCAGATTGCGCGGCAATACATGAGTTAAGCATAATACTTAAAGTGCCGCTTGTAGGATTTTTCATACCGCATGGGATGTCTATGCCGCTTATTGTAAGTCTGTGCTGCTGGTTTTCTACTGAACGTGCACCTACAGCTACATATGAAAGTATGTCTGCAATGTATGGCCAATTTTCCGGATAAAGCATTTCATCAGCAGAAAATAGTTCAGTTTCCATTATAGAGCGGATATGCATCTTTCTCATTGCAATAATGCCTTCAAGTAAATCTGGTGCTTTTTCAGGATCAGGCTGATGGACTATGCCTTTGTAGCCCTCACCTGTTGTACGTGGTTTATTGGTATATATACGTGGTATAAGTATGATTTTATCATTGACTTTTTCCTGAACCTTTGCAAGGCGGTTGGTGTAGTCACAGACTGCATCTTCATTATCCGCAGAACATGGACCTATTATAACAAGGAATTTATCTGATTCGCCTGTAAATACATCCGCAATCTGTTTATCACGTTTGACTTTCAGCTCTTTTAGTTCTTTTGGTAAAGGATATTTTTCTAATAGTTCTTCAGGTGACATTACTTCTTTAATATATTTTACGCCCATTTTTTTACCTCTTTGAATATTTTTATTGTTTTGTATGTTACTTTTACATTATTATTTAGTTGGTAACGGAGTGAACAGTAATTCTTTTAGCACTTGTGAGTTTGATTGGCTAATATTTCTACTTGCATTTTCCGAAAAATATGTTAATGTATAACTATAACATATCTGCTGCTATTCACAGATTATACTGTTTATAGTAACAATATTTGTTTCAATAATCAAAATCATCAACAAGTATCTATTTTATTAAAAATTTTCATTATAGTCAAGAGCAAGAAAATGGTTTAAAATTTCTAATATTTATTGTTTAACTATTGATTTCATAAATTTTGTTTAAGACAACAAAAAAACTGTCTGAATTCTTTACTTTTCCGCTTTTAAGTGATAAAATGTCAATAATAACATATAACAAGGAGGAAATTATAAAAATGGCTAGAGCTAAACAATCAATGGATGGCAATACAGCCGCAGCACATGTAGCATATGCTTACACAGAAGTTGCAGGTATCTATCCTATCACACCTTCAAGCCCAATGGCTGACTCTGTAGATATGTGGTCAGCAGCAGGACAGAAGAACATTTTTGGAAACACAGTTAAAGTTGTAGAGATGGAATCTGAGGCAGGTGCTGCTGGTACAGTTCACGGTTCTCTTGCAGCAGGCGCACTTACTACTACATTTACGGCATCACAGGGACTCCTTCTTATGATACCTAATATGTATAAAATAGCAGGTGAGCAGTTACCTAGTGTATTCCATGTTTCTGCACGTACAGTATCAACACATTCATTAAATATTTTTGGCGATCATAGTGATGTTTATGCATGTCGTCAGACAGGTTTTGCAATGTTAGCAGAGACTAATCCACAGGAAGTTATGGATTTAAGCCCTGTTGCACATCTTGCAGCATTAGAGGGAAAAGTTCCTTTCATTAATTTCTTTGATGGTTTCCGTACATCACATGAGATTCAGAAAATTGAAAAATGGGATTATGAAGATCTTAAGGAAATGTGCCCAATGGACGCTGTAGATGCATTCCGTAAGCATGCACTTAATCCAGAGCATCCTGCATCACGTGGTTCACATGAGAATGGTGATGTATTCTTCCAGCATCGTGAGGCATGTAATAAGGCTTATGATGAGCTTCCTAAAGTTGTTGAGAAGTACATGGACAAGGTTAATAAGAAGCTTGGTACAGATTACGGTTTATTTAATTACTATGGTGCTCCTGATGCAGATCGTGTAATTATAGCTATGGGTTCTATATGTGACGTTGCAGAAGAAGTTATTGATTACCTTACTAAGGCAGGTGAGAAGGTAGGTCTTGTAAAGGTTCGTTTGTATCGTCCATGGTCTTCAGAGGCTATATTAAAAGTTATTCCTAAGACAGCTAAGAAGATTGCCGTACTTGACCGTACAAAAGAGCCAGGTTCACTTGGGGATCCTCTTTTCCTTGATGTTGCAGCTACACTTCGTGAGGCAGGACTTAATGATATCGTACTCACAGGTGGTCGTTATGGTCTTGGTTCAAAGGATACACCTCCATCATCAGTGTTTGCAGTATACAAAGAGCTTGAGAAAGATGCTCCAAAGGAACGCTTTACAATCGGTATTGTAGACGATGTTACAAACTTAAGCTTACCAGAGGTTAAGCCAGCTCCTATTACATCAGCTCCTGGTACTAAAGAGTGCAAGTTCTGGGGACTTGGTGGAGATGGTACTGTAGGTGCAAATAAGAACTCTACAAAGATTATTGGTGACCATACAGACAAGTATATACAGGCATATTTCCAGTATGATTCAAAGAAAACGGGCGGCGTAACTATTTCACATCTTCGTTTTGGTGACAATCCTATTAAGAGTCCATATTATATCAATCAGGCGGACTTTGTGGCATGTCATAATCCATCATATGTAGTAAATGGATATAAGATGGTTCAGGATGTTAAGCCGGGCGGCGTATTTATGATTAACTGCCAGTGGACAGATGAAGAGTTAGAGACAAAGTTAAATGCAGAAGCTAAGAAATATATTGCTGATAATAATATCCAGCTCTATACAATAAATGCTATTGATAAGGCTATTGAAATAGGTATGGGTAAGCGTACCAATACAATTCTTCAGTCAGCATTCTTTAAGCTTGCAGATATTATGCCTATTGATGAAGCTGTTGATTATATGAAACAGGCAGCAAAGAAGTCATACAGCAAGAAGGGTGATGCTGTTGTAGAGATGAACTATAAGGCTATTGATGCTGGTGTAGATGCTACACATAAAGTAGAGATTCCAGAGTCATGGAAAAACCCTGCTCCAGATGCTCCGGCAAAAGAGCTTACAGGTCGTCCTGAAGTTGTTAAGATGGTTAAAGAGCTTCTTGAGCCAATTTCTAAGATGGATGGTGACAGCCTTCCTGTATCAGCATTTATTGATAATCCGGATGGTCAGTTTGAAACAGGTGCATCAGCATATGAGAAACGTGGTACTGCTGTAACTGTTCCTACATGGGATCCTGAGAAGTGTGTTCAGTGTAACAATTGTGCATTTGTATGCTCACATGCTACAATTCGTCCATTCCTTCTTACAGAGGATGAAGTTAGCGCTGCACCTTCAAATATTAAAGTTGCAGATGATAAGTCTAAAAAGACATCATATAAGTTTACAATGAGTGTTTCACCTCTTGATTGTATGGGATGTGGTGAGTGTATTACAGTATGTCCGGCTGAAGGTGCCATTAAGATGGTTCCACAGGCAGAGGAGTCAGATGAGCAGCCTGTATTTGATTACTTAGTTGCAAATGTTGGCAAAAAGGACAGTGGCTTTGCTGATACTACACCAAAGGGAAGCCAGTATAATCAGCCACTCCTTGAGTTCTCAGGAAGCTGCGCAGGATGTGCTGAGACATCATATGCACGTCTTGTTACACAGTTGTTTGGAGAGCAGATGTATATTTCTAATGCAACAGGTTGTTCTTCTATTTGGGGAAATCCGGCTGCAACATCACCATACACAGTAAATAAAGATACTAAGAAAGGTCCGGCATGGTCTAACTCATTGTTTGAGGATAATGCAGAACATGGTCTTGGTATGCATATTGGACAGAAGTATCTTCGTGATATGGCTATTGAGTCAGTTAAGGCATGTGCTGGTTCTGACAAGGCTTCTGCTGAATTAAAAGCAGCAGCAGATAAGTTTATTGAGACAAAAGATGATACTAAGGCTAATGCAGCAGCTACAGAGGCACTTATTGTTGAGCTTGAGAAAGCAGCACAGGCTGGTTGTCCTGATGCAAAGGCAGCGCTTGATAAGAAGGATTATCTTTCAAAGAAATCTGTATGGATATTCGGTGGTGACGGCTGGGCATATGATATCGGTTTTGGCGGTCTTGACCATGTACTTGCGTCAGGTGAAAATGTAAACGTTATGGTATTTGATACAGAGATGTATTCTAATACAGGTGGACAGGCATCTAAGGCATCTAATATTGGTGAGGTTTGCCAGTTTGCAGCAGCAGGTAAAGAAATAGGTAAGAAGAGTCTTGCTGAAATTGCTATGAGCTATGGTTATGTATATGTAGCACAGATAGCACTTGGTGCAAATCCTGCACAGGCTGTAAAAGTTATTGCAGAAGCAGAGGCATATAATGGTCCATCACTTATTATTGGTTATGCACCTTGCGAACTTCATGGTATTGCAAAGGGTGGTATGAATCATTGCCAGGATGAGATGAAGAAAGCCGTAAATGCAGGTTATTGGAATTTATTCTCATTCAATCCACAGCTTAAGGCAGAAGGAAAGAATCCGTTCACATTTACATCTGAGAAGACTGCTAAATTTGAAGGATATCAAGACTTCCTTAACAACGAAGCACGTTATACACGTCTTGTTAAGCCATTCCCAGAGCGTGCAGAGAAGCTCTTTAAAGAGTCAGAAGAGGCAGCAAAAGCACGTCATGAGCATTTAATGAGATTAGTAGAGCTTTATAAATAATATTTAATAGTGATATTTATAAATTTTAAGTATCAGATTAAAGCATTTGATACCAAGTATAATTGCCATGCTAAAAAGCATGGCAATTATATGTTGGAGATAATATCCTGCAGTTTGCTGCGGAGTATTTTGATTGGGTATGAGGAGATGTTATGGATATAGATATTGAAAACAGCAAATATGGAAAGCGTGCCAAAGAGCTGTTCTTGCAGGGATATAACTGTTCACAATCAGTTTTTCTGGCATTTGCAGATAAGTATGATATGGATTATGATACTGCTATGAAGATTAGTTCTTCCTTTGGTGGTGGAATGGGAAGACTTCGTGAGGTATGTGGTGCAGTATCTGGAATGTTTATGGTGGCAGGTATACTATATGGATATAACTCACCAAAAGATTATAATGGCAAGACAAAGCATTATGAAAGAATACAGCAACTTGCACATGAGTACGAATTAAGAAATGGTTCTATAGTGTGCAGAGAAATCTTGGGACTTGATAAGGGTAAAGATAATTTTGTACCAGAAAAAAGGACAGAAGAGTATTATAAGAAACGTCCCTGTCCTGAGCTTGTCGCTGTGGCAGCGGCAATAATGGAGCAATATATTAAAGAAGCAGAAGCATGAAACAATTTGCAGATGCGTATTCAGATAGCTGGTTTAGAATATTTCAATTATAAACATATTTTAATGAATAGTGGAAATGAAATATTAATTTATAATATTACAACTCCTGCTCTATATTCATCAGGTATAGAAGGTTTACTAAGAGAAGCTTTTTGTTGTATTTGATGGTATAGGTCAGCGGCAAATATATCTTTGTCAAAAAGTTTTTTTGCAAATGCTGCATTGAAATTTTTATTATCAACAGCAGATTTATCAATAACCTTGTACGCATTTGCTACTTTTGTAATAAGAGCAGGCGGATTGTTTTGTTTAATGACTGATTTTAATAAATAACTTTTTTCTTTTCTCATTCCAAGAAGCCTTGCATAAGGAGTTATTTGGTTTGGATTTAATATTGTGTTTCTTTTTATTGGAAACTGTATTAAAATGTCATCTGTGTATATATTAAGTAATATGTGTATAAGTGCCCGGCATATTCGGCTATATGTGTATTGTTTTGTTTTGATAATATGTGCAAACTGTGTAAATGTTTCAAATTGAGATAGGTTATTTAAAATACGATATGATATTTCTTTTGAAACATCAAGATATTTAGTGAGTAATATAGCAGATTTATTCAAGCTGTCTGTTTCTGAAGCTGTATTGTTTGACAAAATAGATCTGATTTTATAGTATAGCATAGGTGAAATCTCGTCTATGGATATATTTATGCGCGAATTATTATCTTGTAAAATGTTTATTGCAGGTGAAGGGAAAAAGGGTTTTAATAAATCAAATGGTGTGGATTTATGCAAAAAAGCATTCCTTATTGCTGAGGCGGATATATACTTATTTTCTTTATTTTGTGTGGATATATTAAAATCATGGTTATTATAGCCATTGTCACAACGTTTTATGGTATATGGCTGTATATTGGAATTGATGTATTTAAGTGCCTTTAAATATTCAATGGCAAGTATATTATTTGGCTGTGATATAGTATCAGTTATTTGTGAAGGAGATATCTGACTATAATCACATGAAAGTAGTGCTTTAGAACGTGCGGCAGGATATGACATGCCGCTTTTTATATACTTACTTATGGCAGCATCAAGCTTGTATATAGTACAGTCAGGCTCATTTGATTTAACTGTAAATATGTTAGCAATGTTATTTAAGATACTGATATCTCCACATTCACTTCCAAAGCAGATGTAGTCAATGAAACCAAGTGAATTAAGAAGAGACACTCCACCAAGTGCAAAGAGTTCTGAACTTGCAGTTGCATATAATGCAGGTAGTTCAAATACGAAATCGGCACCACATTCAATAGCTATGCGCGTGCGCAAATATTTATCTGTAAAAGCAGGAGTCCCTCGCTGTACAAAGTTTCCGCTCATGACAACTACTATATTTTCTGCATCTGTATTTTGTCTTATCTGTTCTATCTGGTATGCATGACCATTGTGAAATGGATTGTATTCTGATATAATGCCTGCTGTTTTCATATATGGCTCCTTATGTTACTATTCGTAGCCTAGTGTTTGGAAAATTAATTCTTATGGTTTACATTCCACATTTTGTGCTAGATTTGTACCAAATTGTGGAGCACACCCCATAAAAAGCAATTTTCAAACACTAGTACATTAATAATTGAGTAATAGGTACCTGCTCTTTGCGCCAGTACCGCGCTGTTGTCAGTCAACAATGCCACCGCATTGCCTCATTCCTCTGTCTTATCCTGGCACAAATATCAGGCACCCATTACTTCAAAATTAATGCAACAATGTACTAGTAACACCCTTCCTATTTTATTAACAACATTGTACTAGACAAAGAAAAACTAATCAAGTATACTAAAGAAGTATTATTTGAAAAATGTGTGCATTCAGTGCTGAAAGCAATGCTTGTTACTGGTAACGGAGTGAACAGTAACTGCATTTTAGCGCTTCAAATACATTGAAAGAGAGTTTTGTTGATTTCAAAATAATAAATTAGTTATGGAGGAAAGATAAATGAATATTTTAGTCGTAAATTGCGGAAGTTCTTCTCTTAAGTTTCAACTTATTGACTCAGATACAGAGAAAGCAAATGCATCTGGTAATTGTGAGCGTATTGGTCTTGATGGAAAGATTACGTACAAGACCAATGGAAAAAAGACTGAAATAGATGTAGGACTTCCTAATCATGCGGTAGCTATTAAAAAAGTACTTGATTTGCTTGTAGACAGTAATGACGGTGTAATTAAGTCTCTTGATGAGATAAATGCCGTAGGTCATCGTATGGTGCATGGCGGTGAAAAGTTTTCGTCTTCTGTTGTTATTACTGATGAGATTATTAAAGAGATTGAAACATGTAATGACCTTGCACCTCTTCACAATCCTGCAAATATTCTTGGAATACGTGCATGTCAGGAAGTTATGCCAAATGTGAAGCATGTAGCTGTATTTGATACAGCATTTCATCAAACTATGCCGCCGAAAGCATATTTGTATGCGCTTCCAAAGGAGTATTATGAGAAATATGGTGTTCGTCGTTATGGTTTTCATGGTACAAGCCATAGTTTTGTATCTAAGCGTCTTGCAGAACTTGCAGGGATTGACTATAACAATTCAAAAATGATTATATGTCATATTGGGAGTGGTGCAAGCATTTCGGCAATTAAAGATGGTAAATCAATAGATACGAGTATGGGGATGACACCACTTGAAGGACTTGTTATGGGTACACGTTCAGGAGATATAGATCCTGCAATTATAGAGTATATTTGTCAGAAGGAAGGGATAAGTGTAAGTGAGATGACACTTATTTTAAATAAGAACTCAGGAGTTCTTGGACTTTCTGGTATATCAAATGATTTCAGGGATCTTGTAGAGGCACGTGAACAGGGAAATAAAGATGCAAAGTATGCTCTTGAAGTACTTGTAAATAGGGTTATTAAGTATATAGGTGCTTATTATATGGAACTTGGTGGAGCTGATGCTATTGCATTTACTGCCGGAGGTGGTGAAAATAACAGTGAGATTCGCAAAGATATAATGGATGGACTGTCAGCAATAGGTATTAAAATGAATGAAGAAGCAAATAAGAAACGTGGAGAGGAAGTACTTTTGTCTACATCTGACAGTAAGATTCAGGTATGGGTAGTTCCTACAAATGAAGAGCTTGCAATAGCAAGAGAAACACTGCGTTTCGCTTAATGATAATATTAATAGTTACTATTCACAGTTGATAAAATTCGAGTATTTTTGACTGTTTTTGTCAAAAATATGAGTTTTATGATGCCATTTTGTGCTTATTTTGCACAAAATATGTGTATTTTAGCGCTAAAAAGCGTTAAATAGTTTTATAAAGTAAAAAAAAGATTGACAAATATAGCATGAGTTGATATACTAGACAAAGTGTTGTAAATGGAAATTGCTAGGAGGTGGAATATAAATGTCTATTTGTCCAAAGAATAAATCTTCAAAATCACGTAGAGATAAGAGAAGAGCAAATTGGAAAATGTCTGCACCAAATTTGGTAAGATGCAGTAAATGTGGAGCTTTAATGATGTCACATAGGGTATGTAAATCATGCGGTTCATACAATAAAAAGGAAATTATTGCTGAAGCAGAGTAATTTTAGTATTTTAAATTTTATTAAAGGGATTTGCGTAAAGTGGTATACTTTGAATGTTAAGCCAGTGCATCTGTAAAATAGAGATGTGTTGGCTTTTTCATTTTTTAATGTGCTGTGTGTTTGTGGGAGGGATAAAAGTGTACAATGTTGAAAGAATACAAAATATTCTTCACATCTACAAAAACGTACTTAATTGTAGCATTACATAATTACTCCAAAAAGGATTATCGGGGTTTATAATTTCGTTTGGCAACATATAAAAGCATATTTTATCATGGTATGTCAAATAAAACTGGGTAATATTTTCATTACCAGAGCGTGTTGTACCAGAAGGGATAAAAAGCCCTTCTTTTTTTGTATAGCAGGTTGAAGCTGCTGCTTTTTTTGACAGTTTTTTTATTTCTGATGATATAAGGTTTTTATGTATTGCAGTGTCTTTTTCTGGAAAATAGTAATAATCCTTGTAATTGGTATAAAAGTTTTTTAATATCCCACGAAATACCTGGCATGACAAGATTCCTATGTCATTTTCAAGTGACAGTGTAACAGAAGGCTCATTAATTTTATCAGACATAGCCAGTATATCTGATTTGCTTGCTGGTAATGTATTTTTTATTGTAATTGGTTTAGGTATGTTTATATATTGTTTAAAATAAATTTTTATTATATTGGTAATTTGGCTATTTTCGTCTTCTTTAATATCAAATACAGTTATATCATTATTTTCTGAAAATATTTCTCTGTATGTAAGTATACTGCAGACATTTAACATTTGCTCGATATCATCATGGTTGTGGAGCAGGAGAAGATTTTCAAGTTCAGGTGCATATTCAGGAGAGATAATTTTGTTCTGCATATATTTTGAATATACTGCTATAAGTTCACCACCATTATATTCGTCCGTGCGTTTTATACCAAGCCAGCGTTCAAGGTCAGTCTGCGAAGCCTTTTCTATTGATAGAAGTTTTTTTAGTGGGCGTATAAGTGCAAGTATATCAATGGAATATACACATGAGGTATCATTGAAAATATTTGCGCAATGTATGCTTGGTGTAATTTTATATTTTTTGCATTTGCTTAATATATAAGGTATGTCAAAGGTTCTGCCATTAAAATGATAAAGATAGTCAAAATCTTCAAGAAGATTTAAAAAGGAATTTATTATATATGCTTCACTTTTATAATCATCGGCAAACCATTGTATAAGTTTCCATTTTTCAGAAGAAATGTCAAAGTACATAGCGCCGATAAGGTAGAGAGAAGATGCTTTTGGAGAAAGACCTGTTGTTTCTATATCAAAAAATAAAACTTTTTGTTTGTTATGTGGAAAATTATATTGAAAGATGGGTGCATCTATATTGTTTTCAATAGTTTTCATTGGTATATGTCCTCCTTAATTAGCTACTATCCTTTTATATTACTATAATGTGTCATAAGTTGCAACACAAGCTTTAATATGATAGAATACAGGAAGGAAATTTGGGTACTTTTCACACATTAGTTAAATTCGAGGATTTTTGGCATGATTTTGAAAGGCTGAATATATGGAGAAATTATTTAATCAAGATGCAGCGTATGAGAAGTGGGACAGGAAAAACAGAAATAAAGGCAGGGATAATTATTTTAAGGAAGAGGAAGAAGAAAGTTATCTAAAAGGACTTAAAGGCCGTGTACAAAATAATTTAAGCGGATTTCTTCGTGTTATGCTTACTGTTTTTATGGTGGGCATTCAGTGCATTTTTATTATATTTCTGCCATTTTTACTGCAAAGTTTTACAGTATATTTTTATTTTATATGGGAGCTTATATCAGTAATTGCTATTATTACACTTGTTAATCGTGACCAAAGCCCTTCTTACAGACTGGCATGGATATCAATAGTTTTGATTTTGCCAATCAGTGGTTTTATTATGTATTATTTATGGGGAAGAAGAAGGTCTGGAAAGAAAAAGCTTGATAAGTATATACTACAGCAGATTTCATATGGCAACAGCTTTCTTATACAAGATGAAGATGTTTATCTTGATTTTTTATACAATAATCCTGTGTCAGGGCGTATGGTAAAGTATATGGAAACAGAGGGATTTCCTCTTACTGCCGGCAATGATGTAAGGTATTATCCCATGGGAGAAGATGCTTTTGAGGAAATATTTAAGGACTTAAAAAAGGCAGAGAAGTTTATATTTATAGATTTTTTTATTGTAGCAGAGGGAGTTTTATGGGATAAACTGCATGAAATTCTTCTTAAGAAGATAGAAGAAGGTGTTGAAGTAAAGTTTTTATATGATGATTTTGGAGCAGCAATAAGAACAAGACGATATTTTAAACAGATTTTGGAGCACGAAGGCTTTGAGGTTCGTGTATTTAACCCAATACACAAGTATACAGGTGAACTTTATATGAATTACCGTTCGCATCAGAAGATACTTGTAATAGATGGTAAAATAGGATATACAGGAGGCTTTAATCTTGCAGATGAATATGCTAATCTTGTAGAGCGTTTTGGAAGATGGAAAGATACCGGCATAAGGATATGTGGTGAGGCTGTATGGGGACTTACGGTTATATTTTTACAGATGTGGGAGGCAAGTGGTATTGACAGGGAGCATATTGATTATTTGAAATATAAAGTTACTAATCGGATATTAGGAGATGTACATTGTCAGGTAATATCGGACGGACCTGCGAATAATCCAAGCAATCCTATAGAGAGTATTTATAATCAGATGATAGTCTATTCTGATAAATATTTATATATTACAACACCTTATCTTGTTATTGAGGATCATATGAAACAATCACTTATCGAAGCAGCAAAACGAGGTGTGGATGTAAGGATAATTACACCATATATTCCTGATAAAAAGATTGTAAAGCTTTTGACTAATTATAATTATGGTGACCTTTTAAGGGAAGGGGTGCGTATTTATGAATATCTGCCAGGGTTTATACATGCCAAGCAGATACTTACCGAGGACGCAGTTGTTGTAGGTACTATAAATATGGATTATAGAAGCTTTTATCTGCATTATGAAAATGGAGTATGGATGTCAGGAAAGAAGATACAGGAGGCGGTAAGGCATGACTTTTTTAATACGTTTGAGGAAAGCCTTGAGATAACTTATGAGGACTGGCTTAACAGACCGCATAGGTGGAAAATTGTACAACCTGTTTTAAATATTTTTGCAACATTATTGTAAATAGAAAGGGGATATATGATATATACAAATGTATGTAAACACTGTCATAAGGTATTCAGGTCAAAAATAAGGACGCTTTGTTGTAATGACTGTCGAAGTGAAGATGATGACAGGCTTGATGATATTGTACAATATCTTAAGCTTTATCCAAACAGCAATGCACTGCAGATATCCGAAGAACTTAATATACATCCATATGTAATACTTAAATATATGGAAGAAGGGTGGCTTGGTGAAGCAAATGGTGAGTTTAGCCAGCTTCCTGATGATTAAAATATTTAAATGACTGGTATTTGTGAGGTAGTGTATTAATATGAGTATTCTTGATAAGTATTTTGAGTTAGATAAAAAAAGACAAAGGATTTTATCAAAACAGGAAGCAAGCATTTATTCTCTTATGGCTGTAGAACGTCAGTGGAAGGTCTACGAAAGGGCAGCAAAGGGGTGTAGCTGGGACAGAAGTGATATTTACAGACAGCTATTGGATAAATGTTGGGATACGGTTTTTCAAAATAAGATAATGGAAGAGGAAGCAGGGAATATATGTTATGAGAATAAACCAGAAAATGTCAAGGTGGATATTGATGAAAAGTCTAACGATTTATTTTGCTTTTGTTCTATATTTGCTGATACTTTGGAAATGTTGATTGATGATTTATGTGAGGATGGATGTACAAGCGGATTTACATTTTATAATTTTCAATTTTTAGATGGTTTTCTGGATGAACATTTAGCACATGGTATAAATAGAACTGAGGATAGAGAAGAGATTATTCAAAATCATGAGTTAATAAGGCTTGAAATTGAACGTCAGAACAGGGACTTTGAAATGATAAGCTGTTGTGACAATTTTAAAGTTCTAAAAGAGTGGTGTCTTATAGAATGCAATGAGAACATATTAGCAGATTATTGGTTTAATTAAAATTTTATTTTGAAGTGTGAAATGAGGCAGGGATGATTAGTTATATTAAGGGAAACCTTGAAGCCGTATCAGAGAGCAGTATTGTAGTTGAAAATAACGGCATAGGATATGAGATACTTGTACCTATGTCTGTTATTGACAGAATTGCGGGAATAGGCAGTGAGGTTAAGATTTTTACATATATGCATGTGAGAGAAGATTTAATACAGCTTTTTGGCTTTCTTGACAATGACTGCCTTGAAGTGTTTAAACTTCTTATTACAGTAAGCGGAATAGGGCCTAAAGGGGCGCTTGGGATACTTAGTGTCATGACTGCTGATGATTTGAGATTTGCAGTTCTTGCGGATGATGCCAAATCTATAGCAAAAGCCCCTGGTATAGGTGCAAAGACAGCTGGAAAGATTGTACTTGAATTAAAGGACAAGTTAAAATTTAAAGATATAGTGGAAGATGCTATAGAGCTTGGTGTAAGCAAACAGGCAGAAAATGATGCTGGCAAAAAGATTGCGTCAGAGGCGATTGAGGCACTCTGCGCTCTTGGGTATCCGGCTGCTGATGCTATGAAAGCGGTAAGGAGAGTTGATACTTCTTTATATAGTACGGTAGAAGAGCTTTTAAAACTAAGCCTTAAGTCAATGTAGGGATCAAAGTACTTTAATATAGTACTTTGATTTCTGATAATATAGTATAAATGGCTGAAAAGGTAAAGGAAGTGCAGATATGGCAAAGAGAACTATTACTACAGAATTTACTAATGAAGACGCGGGGATTGAAACCAGCTTAAGACCAAAGTTTTTTAAAGATTATATAGGTCAGGAGAAAGTAAAAAATAATCTGATGATATATATAGAAGCTGCAAAGCAGAGGGGTGAATCTCTTGACCATGTGCTTTTGTATGGACCGCCTGGACTTGGAAAGACAACGCTTGCAGGAATTGTTGCAAATGAGATGGGAGTAAATCTTAAGGTTACGGCAGGACCTGCTATAGAAAAGCCTGGGGAGATGGCAGCGATTTTAAATAACTTAAAAGACGGTGATGTGCTTTTTGTAGATGAGATTCACAGGTTGAACAGGCAGGTAGAAGAAGTTCTCTATCCTGCTATGGAAGATTATGTGATAGATATTGTGATTGGAAAAGGGGCGGCGGCGCGGTCAATCCGTCTGGAACTTCCTAAATTTACAATGATAGGAGCTACAACTCGTGCAGGTATGCTTTCAGCACCTTTGCGCGACAGGTTTGGTGTTGTAAACAGACTTGAATTTTACACAGTTGGTGAGCTGGTAAAGATAATAAAAGCTTCTGCCCATAAGCTGAATGTAGAAATAGATGATGATGGGGCAGGAGAGCTTGCAAGGAGGTCAAGAGGGACACCAAGACTTGCAAATAGGCTTCTGAAACGTGTCAGGGATTTCGCACAGATAAAGTATGATGGTAAAATTTCCGGCGAGGTTGCTGATTTTGCGCTTGACCTTTTGGAAGTAGATAAGCTGGGGCTTGACAATATGGACAGACTAATAATTACAACGCTTATCAATAATTTTAATGGAGGTCCGGCGGGGATTGAAGCTATTGCAGTGTCAATAGGTGAGGACGCCGGAACTGTAGAAGATGTATATGAGCCATATCTGGTTCAAAATGGACTTATACTTAGGACATCAAGAGGGCGTGTGGCATCTGATGCGGCATATGAACATTTTGGCATACAAAAGCAGGAATGTTAGAGTGTATTGGTATTTGAAAAATAAAAAATGAATAATTTTCAAATACATTTCAGACATTCAAAATCAAAGGAATTTTAATAATTCTTCATGTAGGGTTTTAGCACGTTCATACCATGTATGTTTTTCTATTGCATAATTAAATGCACTTTTAGATATAGCTGTCATGTGTTCTTCATTTTCAAGAAGATGGGAAACAATATATGGAAGCATTTCAGTTTGTTTTAAATCGTAGAAAATTATATTTTTATCAGGGGTAAGTATTTCATCAAGATATTTGCTGTGGTCAGTTATACATACAGCACCATTTAGCATAGAATTGAATATACGGTCATGTGCGCCGTCCTTAAACCATGGCATAACATTGAGTGAAAGCTTGCTGTTAGATATTGCTTTCAGGCAGTCAAGTGATAAAAGGTCAGGCGTAAAGGTGATATTTTCAGGATGTTTGCAGTTAAGCCTTTCCCAGCCTTTGCCTATACAATGCACTTTAATGCCATCATCAATAAGCGTTCTTACCACTTTCCCGCGAAAATAGCATCTTATATATGTATCTATAAAAATCATATTTGGAATGGTTTCACGTATCTGCGGGATTGTTGCATCAGGAATGGCATTTAAAATGTGGCGTTCCATAACTAAATCATCAGGCAAATCAGGGTTATTTATAAGCTCATTAAGAATATCATTGTAAAACTCCGCATATTCATCACCGAGCCGAAAAATGTATTTTTCAAAATCTTCAGGCGGGGTATAATTACCAGTAAATACTAAGCTAATAGGGCGCTCATTTATAGGAAGAAAATCGCCATCAGGATAAAGAGGTGTTCCGCCAAGAGGAAGGAATGGGCCGCAATGCAGGTCGGGATAGAATTTTTTCATATATTTTTTATGGTATCTGTCAATAGATATCTCATAAAAAATATCAGGGTGTATTTCAAATAATTCAGGATAGAAGTATGGGTGGTCAACAGCTATATTGACACAAGGGATTTTACGTTTATCCCATATAGAAATTCCGTCAGGACCAAAAAGCGAAGTTTCATAATGAATGCCATCAAAATTAAATGTAACAAGTATAGTATCATAGGAAACTGCAAATTCATATAGCTTTGCAGCACTTTCCTCTTCCTGTTTTTGGTCAAAAAGAAAAGTATTATATCCAAGAGCTTCAAAGCCCTTTTGAAGCTGCATTGAGAAATATTCAAGTGTTTCAGTTCCGCCTGTCATTAATACTATATTGTGCCTCATATAAAGTACCCCTTTCTATTTAATAATTATAGTATAACAGAAAAATCTTTTATTTACCATATGTTTGTATCTTTAATTATTTTTGATATTGAGAATTATTCAAAAATATATTATACTAATGAGCAGAAATATCTGTCCTTAGTATAATGGATAGTTACAATGGATAAATGTATGGGGCAGGTATTTATTGACAAATATATATCAGATATGGGTGGGTTTGTTAAGGAGGAGTTATTATAATGAAGTTTACTAAGATGCATGGATGTGGCAATGATTATGTATATGTAAATTGTATGAATGAAGTTATTGATTCACCTGATAAGGTATCAAGGTATATAAGTGACAGACATTTTGGAATAGGTTCAGATGGGCTTATATTGATTTGCCCAAGTGATATAGCTGATTTTCGCATGGATATGTACAATGCAGATGGTTCAGAAGGAATGATGTGTGGTAATGGCATACGTTGTGTTGCCAAATATGTATATGATTATAGGCTGACTGATAAAAAGAACATTTCCATAGAAACTAAGAGTGGAATAAAATATCTTGATTTAACTGTTGAAGATAATAATGTAAGGCTTGTTAAGGTTGATATGGGGGAGCCTGTTTTAAAACCTGCAGATATTCCTGTTAGATGTGATGAAAGCAGGGAGAGTTTTATTGATGAAGTTATAGAAGTTGCTGGTAATGATTACAGAGTTACCTGTGTATCTATGGGAAATCCTCATGTAGTTACATTTGTAGAGGACACTAAAGGCATTGAAATTGAAAAAATCGGTCCTAAATTTGAAAATCACAGTATGTTTCCGGATAGAATTAATACAGAATTTGTACAGATATTAAATAGAAATGAGATAAATATGCGTGTATGGGAGCGTGGTTCAGGAGAGACTTTGGCATGTGGTACAGGGACATGTGCGTCAGTAGTAGCATGTGTGCTTAATGATAAGACTGATGAAGAAGTGACTGTACATTTGCTTGGCGGAGATTTGTTTATAAAATATGACAGAAAGAATAATAAAGTGTTTATGACAGGGCCTGCCGAGGTGGTATTTGAAGGGGAGATTGATATTTCTAACTTATAATCCGGTACTAGTACAGTGTTGCATTAATAATCGAGTAATATGTGCCTGCCTTTTGCGCCAGTACCGCGTTGTCGTCAGTCAACAATGCCACCGCATTGCCTCCTTCCTCCGCCTTGTCCTGACACAAAATTCAGGCCCCTATTACTTCGAGATTAATGCAACGCTGTACTAGTATATGCCTCAAAGGGCGGTGCCAGACACAGATGGTGATAATTAATCATCATTTATATAAAAAAGGAGAATTATAAAATATGAAGCTTAATAGTTTACTTGAAGGCATTGATTACAAATGTATTCAGGGAGATACAGATGCAGAGATAAAAAAACTTGTATATGATTCAAGAAAGGCATGCGAAGGCGCTGTTTTTGTATGTATGGAAGGTGCAGTAAGAGATGGTCACGATTTTGCAAAGGAGGTCGCAGCAAAGGGAGTAAGTGTTCTTATTGTTCAAAAGGATGTAGATGTGCCCGAAGATGTAACTGTTATAAAGGTTAGTGACAGCAGGAAGGCACTTGCATATCTGTCAGCTGCATATTTTGGACATCCTGCTGGAAAACTGACTACAATAGGCATTACGGGGACTAAGGGCAAGACTACTTCTGCATATATGATACGAAATATGCTTGAGGCTGTTGGTATTAAGACAGGACTTATAGGTACGGTTGAAATCATAATTGGAGATGAAACTATTCCTTCTGTAAATACTACACCTGAATCATATATAGTTCAAGAATCATTCAAAAAGATGATAGATGCAGGATGCAAATGTGTTGTTATGGAAGTTTCTTCACAGGGGCTTAAATTGAACAGAGTGGCTGGTTTTACATTTGATTATGGAATATTTACAAATCTTGAACCTGACCATATAGCTCCAGGCGAACATAAGGATTTAGACGAGTATATTTATTGCAAGAGCTTGTTGTTTAAGCAGTGCAGGCTTGGAATATTTAATATTGATGACAGCCATCTTGAGCAGATAATGAAAGAACATACATGTGAGACTGAAACATATGGTTTTTCTGATGATGCTGATATAAGGGCATCTGATGTGCGTTTGTTAAGTAAGGCTGGAGGGCTTGGTGTTGCATATCATATGAGTGGAATTTTAGATATGGATATCGAAATTGACATACCTGGAAAATTTAGTGTATATAATTCAATGACTGCTGTATCAGTATGTCATCACTTTGGAGTAAGTAAGGATATTATATTGAACTCACTTGCAAATATAAGTGTAAAAGGACGTGTAGAACTGATAGAGATATCTCCAAAGTTTACGCTTATGATAGACTATGCGCATAATGCAATGAGCTTAAACAGCCTTCTTACAACGCTTAAAGAATATAACCCCAAAAGGCTTGTATGCCTTTTCGGATGCGGTGGCAATCGTTCAAAGGAAAGACGTTTTGAAATGGGAGAAGTATCTTCAAGACTTGCTGACCTTACAATAGTAACTTCTGACAATCCGCGTTATGAAGAGCCACAGGAAATTATTGATGATATAGTTATAGGTGTAAATAAAGCAGATGGTAAATATATTACAATTATTGACAGGGCAGAGGCAATACGTTATGCCATAGAAAGTGCAGAGGAAGGCGATTTAATAGTTCTTGCAGGTAAGGGGCAGGAGGATTATCAGGAAATTAAGGGACAAAAATTTCATATGGACGAACGTGAGCTTGTTGCAGATGTGGTTAAGGATGGCAATTTTATTAAATAGGAAGAGATTTTATGATATTTGCTGATGTAATTATTGACATATCAGTAAAAAGCCTTGACAGGGCATTTCAGTACATTGTACCTGCTGATATGGAAGATAATGTAGAAATAGGTTCACTTGTTGCGATACCATTTGGAGCAGGCAACCGTATTCTTAAGGGATACGTTATAGGGTTGTCAGTTGAGCCAAAATTTGATTTATCAAAGACTAAAAGCATTATTGGAGTAGAAAAGCAGGGAGTGGTCGCAGAATCACACCTGCTTTCCCTTGCTTATTGGATAAAGGAAAATTACGGTTCTACAATGAATGATGCAATAAAGTGTGTTATGCCTGTTAAGCGTGAGATAAAGGAGAAACTTTCGCGTACTATTTACCCGCTTGTAGATAAAAAAGAAATGTTAAGTGTAACAGAAGAACTTAAAAAAAAGCACAATACAGCGAGAGTACGGCTAACACAGGCGTTTTTATCACTTCCGGAAGAGGAGTACTTTGCGGGAATTGATTATTCTGTGGCTGTGAAAGAATTAAAAATAACAGCATCAGTATTAGAAGGGCTTAAAGAGCTTGGAATAATTGATATAAGTTCAAAAAGGGAATACAGGGGCATAATAAAGGCAGAAAATATTAAATCAAAAAGGCATATTCTTAATGATGAACAGAGGAATGCAGCAGAGGGCATACTAAATGATTATAGAAATGGTATTAGAAAGACATATCTTTTGCATGGAGTGACTGGAAGTGGCAAGACAGAGGTTTATATGGATATTATTGAAGGTGTAATTGGTGAGGGAGGGCAGGTAATTGTACTTATACCTGAGATTGCACTTACATTTCAGACTGTAAACCGTTTTTATAAAAGATTTGGTGAAAGGATATCTGTAATACATTCAAGACTTTCAGCAGGGGAACGTTATGATCAGTACATAAAGGCAAAAGATGGGGGTACAGATATTATGATAGGGCCGCGCTCTGCTCTATTTACTCCATTTAAAAATCTTGGGCTTATTGTTATTGATGAGGAGCATGAAACAAGTTATCAGAGTGAGATGCCACCAAAATATCATGCCAGAGAGGTCGCTGTAAAGCGGGCTAAGATGCTTGGAGCGAGTGTGGTGCTTGGTTCTGCAACGCCTTCACTTGAAGCGTATCACAGGGCTGTCAAAGACGAGTATAAAATGTACCAGATTAAGATGCGTGCTGGCAATGCTGTTTTTCCAAATGTAGATATAGTGGATCTTAGGAATGAGCTTGAGAAGAAGAACTATTCTATATTTAGTGAAAGGCTGTCAGAGCTGATGTATGAAAAGTTAAGCAGACATGAGCAGATTATTCTTTTTATTAATAGAAGAGGATATGCAGGTTTCGTATCATGCCGAAAATGTGGAAGTGTAATAGGCTGCAAACATTGTTCAGTGTCGCTAAAGCCTCATATGGTGAATGGAAAGGTTGACAGGCTTAAATGTCATTACTGTGGCTATGAGATACCTATGCCGCCAAAATGTCCAGAGTGCGGCTCTGTGTATATAGGGACATTTGGGCTTGGTACGCAGCAGGTTGAGGAGATGGTAAAGAAGAAATTTCCACAGGCGAAAGTGCTTAGAATGGATGCTGATACTACAGGTGGCAAGCAGGGGCATGAAAGGATATTAAAAGAATTTGGACAGCATAAGGCAGACATACTTATTGGAACACAGATGATAGTAAAAGGGCATGACTTTCCTGATGTGACACTTGTAGGTATAATTGCAGCAGATTTATCACTTAATTCCGGGGATTATAGAGCAGCAGAAAGAACATTTCAGTTAATTGCACAGGCGGCAGGAAGGGCTGGAAGGGGTGATAAGGTGGGCAATGTCGTGATTCAAACATATCAGCCGGAGCATTATAGTATAGTATGCGCAGCATCACATGATTATGTGAATTTTTATAAACAGGAGATTCTTGCAAGACAAATGTTGCAATATCCGCCGATTTCAAATATACTGGGAGTATTGGTGCTTTCACAAAATGAAAAAAGTGCAGCACAGCTTTCAGTAAAAGTATATGAAATAATGAAAATATATGAGGATATAAGTATACTGGGACCAACAGATGCAGCAGTTGCTAAGACGAATGATGTATACAGAAAAATGGTATATGGAAAATGTGTGGATTATAATGTGCTCCTGTCAGCAAAAAATAGTATTGAAGAATTTAAGGAGCATGATATAGTATATAAGGATTGTATTATTAATTTTGAGATTAATTATATTTAGGAAGGAGTTTGTTATGGCAATTAGAAAAATTAGGACAATAGGTGATGAAATACTTGAACATCAGACAAAACCTGTAAAAATTTTGACACCAAGAATAGCTATACTGATAGGAGATATGCTTGACACTATGTATCAGGCGCAGGGAGTGGGACTTGCAGCACCACAGGTTGGTGTGCTTAAGCAGATAGTTGTAATTGATGTAACACAGGAGGGAAATACGCCTATAGTTCTTATTAATCCTGAAATACTTGAATTATCTGGAGAGCAGACAGGACAGGAAGCATGCCTTAGTGTACCAAATAAGGTTGGAAATGTTACAAGAGCTAACTATGTAAAGGTAAAAGCATATGACCAGCATATGAAGGAAAGGATTATAGAAGGTGAAGACCTTTTGGCAAGGGCGATTCAACATGAGGTAGATCATCTTTCAGGGGTACTTTATGTATCAAAAGTTGAGGGAGAATTAATGGACGCACAGGAAGCAGAAGAAAGAGCATAAGAAATGGAGATATTCTATGAGAGTTATTTTTATGGGAACTCCCGATTTTGCGGTGGGAACACTTAAGGCGCTTATTGGAAGCAGGCATGAAGTGGCAGCAGTAGTTACACAGCCTGACAGACCAAAGGGCAGGAGTGGAGGCTTAATAGCTTCTCCGGTAAAGGAAGTTGCGGTAAGTGAAGGGATAGATGTATATCAGCCGCTTAAGGTAAGGGAAAAGGAATTTGTGGAAAAGTTAGAAGAGCTTGCTCCTGATGTAATAGTTGTAGCAGCGTTTGGCCAGATTTTGTCAGAAGATATATTAAATCTACCAAAGTATGGTTGTATGAATGTACATGCGTCGTTGCTGCCAAAGCTTAGAGGTGCTGCACCAATACAGTGGTCTGTTATAAATGGTGATAAGGAAAGCGGTGTTACGATAATGCAGATGGATGCAGGTATTGACACTGGAGACATACTGCTTATGGAAAGATATACTCTTGATGAAAAAGAGACTGGTGGCAGTCTTTTTGAGAAACTCTCTCATATTGGGGGACCTTTAATGCTAAAGGCACTTGATATGGCAGAAAGTGGCAGTTTAAAACCTGTAAAGCAGGATGAAGAACAACACACGTATGCAAAGATGCTTAATAAATCTATGGGAGAGATTGATTTTAATAAGCCGGCTGATGTTATAGAAAGACTTATCAGAGGGCTAAATCCGTGGCCAAGTGCATACACACATTTTAATGGAAAAATGCTTAAGATATGGGAAGCAGATTGCTGCGATTATGATTTAGCAAAAGAATATAATATTTTTAATGAAAATGCCAAAGCAGGAGAGGTAACAGCAGTAAGGAAAAAGGACTTTGCTGTTAAGACAGGAGAGGGATATCTTATAATTAAATCACTTCAGCTTGAGGGGAAAAAAAGAATGGACGCCGATGCCTTTATGAGGGGATGTAATATTAAGACAGGAGAGTGTCTTGGATATGGCTTTAAATAAATCTTTAAATATACGTGATTGTGCCCTTGAAATTATTTTAAAGGTAATGGAGCAGGGAGAATATTCGGATACAGCGATTCATAATTTTTTAGACAGCGGTGTTATAAAAGATAAAAGGGACAGAGCGTTTTTTACAAGACTTAGTGAGGGCACTATAGAGCGCACCATAGAGCTTGATTATATAATAAATCTTTTTTCTAAAGTAAAGGTTAATAAAATGAAGCCTGTTATACGAAATATTCTGCGCATGGGGGTATATCAGATATTTTATATGGAGCGTGTACCTGATAGTGCTGTGTGTAATGAAGCAGTAAAACTTGCCGCAGCCCATAAATTTAATGGGCTTAAAGGATTTGTAAATGGAGTTCTTAGAAATATAGCAGCAAATAAGCAAAACATAAATTATCCACCTTGTGATAAGAACTTTGTACAATATGCTTCTGTAAAGTATTCAATGCCTGAGTGGATTGTTAAAAGGTATATGGATAGTTATGGAAAGGATGCAGCAGAAAAAATTTTTTCTGAATATCTGCTTAAAGATAATATGGTAACTGCAAGGTGCAATATTTCAAAAGCGGCAGCAGATTACACAGCATGGCTTTTAAAAGCTGAGGGGGCATGTGTTAAAAGTGGAAATTTAAATGATATTTCTCTAAGGATATCAGATTATGATACACTTTCAAGTCTTAGCGCTTTTAAGGAAGGATATATACAAATACAAGATGAGAGCTCAATGCTTCCATGTATAATAGCCGATATAAATAAAGGAGATACTATTATAGATATATGTGCTGCTCCCGGAGGAAAGACAATTCATGCAGCAGATATATTAAATGGCAGCGGAAAAGTTATATCATGTGATATTTCAAAAAAGAAGACAGGGCTTATACATGAAAATATAAAGCGCACAGGTTTTAATAATATAGAGGTATTTGAAAATGATGCACTTGTATTTAGGGAAGAATGGGAGGAAAAGGCAGATATAGTGATAGCGGACCTGCCGTGTTCGGGGCTTGGGGTAATTGGAAAAAAGTGTGATATAAAATATAAGACAAAACCTGGTGATATAGAAGTGCTTGCAAAGCTTCAAAGAGATATTTTAACTATTGCAGGAAGGTATGTAAAATCAGGAGGAAGGCTTGTTTACAGCACATGTACTATTACTTCAGAAGAAAATGAGATGAATGTAGAATGGATTAGAAAAAATCTGCCATTTAAGGTCGAGAATATAGAGGAGAGGCTTCCTAAGCAGCTTTCAGGCATAACAGGGCATATGGGATACATACAGGTATTGCCATATATGGCGCACACAGATGGATTTTTTGTAGCATCTTTTTTAAAAAGTGTGTAAGAGTTGAAGTTTCTCTAAGCTAGAAAGTACACACTCCCCATAAAAAGCATGGTATATTGAAAGAGGAAAAACAGTTGAATTTGGATAAAGAAGATATTAAGAGCTTTGATTATAATGAAATGAAAATATTTGTTGAAAGTATTGGACAGAAGTCTTTCAGGGCGAAGCAGTTGTATGAATGGATACACAAAAAGCTGGCAGCATCATTTGATGATATGACTAATCTTTCAAAGGATTTAAGAAAAGTGCTTGATGAAAAATGTACACTTAAGGGTGCTGAAATTATAAAAATACAGGAATCAAAAGATGGCACAAGGAAATTTCTTATGAGGCTTTCGGATGGAAATATGGTTGAAAGTGTACTTATGTTATATAAGCATGGCAGCAGTGTATGTATATCAACGCAGGCAGGATGCCGTATGGGCTGTAAGTTTTGTGCTTCAACAGTTGGAGGACTTATAAGAAATTTAAGGCCTTCAGAAATGCTTGACCAGATATATCAGATACAGAAGATAATAGATACAAGAGTATCCAATATTATATTAATGGGTATTGGAGAGCCTCTTGACAATTATGAAAATGTAGTAAAATTTATTAAAATGCTATCTGACGAACATGGTCTTAATATTAGCCAGAGGAATATTACTTTATCAACATGCGGACTTATTGACAAGCTTAAAGAGCTTGTTAAGGAAAATCTTACAATTACTGTTGCAATATCTCTGCATGCACCAAATGATACTATAAGGCAGGAAATTATGCCGATTGCATATAAATATTCCATAACAGATATTATTGATGCATGCCGGTATTATATAGAAAAAACAGGCAGAAGGATTACATTTGAATATAGTATGATGCAGGAAAAGAATGATAAGCCAGAGCATGCAAAACAACTTGCAGAGCTTATAAAAGGTCTTAACTGCCATGTTAATATTATTCCTTTAAATCCGGTTTCGGGAAGGGCTGGCAGGCGGTCGGGAAGGATGAATATACAGGAATTTAAATTAATACTTGAAAAAAATCATATAAATGTTACTATTAGAAGAGAAATGGGCAGTGATATAGATGCTGCCTGTGGACAGTTGAGGAAGAGATATGTGGAAGGGCGGTGATTTTCTTGAAAACATTTTCTTTAACCGATATTGGCATGTGCCGGAAG
>CAMWXG010000011.1 GCA_947178155.1 uncultured Lachnoclostridium sp. | reverse complement strand
TTCTTGCTAAAGTATAGCAGCTTTTTTTATGATGTATCCAAAAAACTTATTGAAGAAACACAAAAATGAAATAATAAAACTTTTAAAAAATTTGTTGACAAAAGTCTGATATGGGATTATATTGAATATAGTCTGATTTCGGATAATTAGGGAGATAAAAAATGGATAAATTAAATATAGACAAAAAACTTTTAGAATATAACAGCATAATAAAAGAAAATGATAAACTTTACCATGAGGCAGCTAAAACCTTTGGTCTGTCTGACTGTGCATTTTGGATATTATATGTTTTGCGTGAAAGCGATGCAGAACTAACACAAAGTGAAATTTGCTGTACAATATATCAGCCAAAACAAACCGTTAATTCTGCATTGAAAAAATTAGAAACCAACGGCTATATTGAATTAAAACAGATTAACAATCACCGTAACAAACAAATACACCTTACCCAAAAAGGTATTAAACTCGCAAGCATTACAGTTGACAGGGTTATGCATATTGAACAAAAGTCTTTTTCAGAGCTTGAAAATGAAGAAAAAGAAATCTTTCTTAAATTATTTAAAAAGTACACAAATATATTAAAAAACAATATGCAGATATTAACCAAAGATTAACTTGAAAGGAGAAGAAATGGCAATACAACTATCTGATCATTTTACTTATAAAAAATTATTAAGATTTTGCTTTCCACCTATTATGATGATGGTATTTACTTCAATTTATGGCGTAGTAGATGGTTTTTTTGTATCAAATTATGTAGGAAAGACACCTTTTGCTGCAATTAATCTTGTTATGCCGTTTATTATGATACTAGGCGGAGTTGGTTTCATGATTGGTACCGGCGGTAGTGCTTTAGTTGCAAAGACAATAGGTATGAATGAAAAAAGTAATGCAAACCGCTATTTTACTATGATGATAATTTTAACAATAATATGTGGTATTGTACTTTCATTTATTGGTATTACATTTATACGCCCAATAGCTTATCTGCTAGGAGCAACAGATGCAATGATAGATGATTGTGTTCTTTATGGAAGAATAGCTATGTCATTTAATACTGCATTTATGCTGCAAAATGTATTCCAGACTTTCTTATCTGCCGCTGAAAAACCTAAACTTGGGCTTGCCGCAACTGTAGCAGCAGGTATTACCAATATGGCATTAGATGGTTTATTTATTGCAGTATTTAAATGGGGTGTAGCAGGTGCTGCACTTGCTACAGGCATCAGCGAATGTATTGGCGGAATCCTGCCATTTATATATTTTCTGTTTCCCAACAGCAGTTTATTGCGTCTTACAAAAACAAAACTTGAAGGAAAAATATTGTTAAAAGCATGTATAAATGGCTCATCTGAACTTATGTCTAATATATCAGGTTCAATTATAAGCATGCTCTATAACATGCAGCTTCTTAAATTTGCTGGTGAAAATGGTGTTGCTGCTTATGGTGTAATTATGTATGTCCAATTTATCTTCATTGCTATTTTTATTGGCTATACTATTGGCGCATCTCCTATTGTTGGTTATCACTATGGAGCGAAAAATTATAGTGAATTAAAAAATATACTTCAAAAAAGTCTCCTGTTAATGTGTATTGCAGGAATTACCATGAAACTACTTGCGCATATATTTGCAGCACCGCTTGCAAATATCTTTGTTGGCTATGATAATGGACTTTTTGATATGACAAAACATGCTTTTAAGATATTTTCTTTTTCATTTATTTTGGCAGGAATAAATATTTATACATCTTCATTTTTTACTGCATTAAATAATGGAGGAATATCAGCAGCTATTTCATTTTTAAGAACACTTGTATTTCAAATGCTTTCAATCTTGCTTTTGCCTCAATTCTTTGGGTTAGAGGGCATTTGGTGGACAAACACAGTTGCAGAAGTATTTGCATTTATTATTTCACAGTCTTTCCTCATTGCCAAAAGAAAGAAATACCATTATTAAAAACAAAAGTCCCATTAAGACATTGCAGAACCATGTCTTAATGGGACTTTTATTTGCATCCAAAATCTCTTTCCTTATATCAGGATTTTCTTCATTGTTATATTATTTAAAATTTCTATTGTTATTATCAACAACAAAAACATTATCATCGCATAATAAATTTCTCAATGCAATATTATAACTGATATCTAATTTTTTAATATCATTGTTACTACAATCCAGCGCTAACAAAACTGCATTTTTGCTGACATCAAGACTTGTCAAACTGTTATCTCTACATTGTATCTCTAACAAATCTATATTTTTACTGACATCTAAACTTGTCAGGTCATTATCCTGGCAATCAAGCCCTATCAATTTCGTATTTTTACTGACATCCAAACTTGTCAGATTATTGCTGCCGCAATATAATTCTGTCAGTGCCGTACTATTGCTAACATCAAGACTTGTCAATCGGTTATCTTGGCAATACAACTCTGTCAATGCCATACTGTTGCTTACATCAAGACTTGCAAGATGATTGTTAAAGCAAGATACCAATGTCAAAACCATATTATTGCTGACATCAAGACTTGTCAGACGGTTGTTACTACAAATAAGTTTTGTCAATGTTGTGTTTTTGCTAACATCTAAACTTGTTATATAGTTATTGTTACAATACAACTCTGTCAACAAAATGTTTCTGCTAACATCCAGACTCATCACTTGGTTCTCATGACAATCCAGGCTGGTCAATGCTTTATTTTCACTGACATCAAGACTTGTCACATTATTTCCATAACAATTAAATTTTTCTAATCTTGTAAAATCTGACAATGAAATGTTTCCACTAAGAAGACAATCAGGCCAATCAATAGCAATCAAATTTCCATCTTCATCCCATTTGTATTGTTCACCAGCCAAGTCATCATTGACCTTTGCTCCCAGTGCTTTTTGCTCTTCAATAAGCTTTTTCAGTGCTACTATATCATTTATATTTCCAGATATTTCTGTTCCTGTCGTGTCTGGCTTATTTGTGGTATCAGCGTTACTATTGCCAATCACCAGCACCTTACATTTTAAAGTCATTGTTGTGGCTTTTTTATTTTTCACATACTTAACTACAACCTTAATAGTGGTATCACCTTTCTTCTTAGCTATCACCTTACCTTTTTTTGTGACGACAGCAACTTCCTTGTTTGTAGAAGTAAATGTTTTCTTTTGGATTTTCATATTGCCAGTATTTTTTACCTTCATAGTCTTTGATTCTCCAACTTTTAAGGTAAAACTTGTTTTTGTAAGTGAAACTGGTTTTATTGATGCATCAGCATAGCCGCTGATATTGCCGACAATAACCAGCACTATAAAAAATATAAGTGATAAATTTCGTCTTTTCATGTTCTATTTTATCCTTTCGCAAAATATTTTTAATCAAAAACATTACTATTCACGGCTACGCCGCTCATAGTAACAAGTAGCGCTTTCAGCGCTGAAATGCACACATTTTGCGAAAAATCATGCAAAATGGCGCCACAAAACTTGTATTTATGGCATCTTCCACTCTTCTAACATAAGACTCATAAGCTCTTCACTCCTTTCTTCTATAAAACCAGCAAGTATGTTTTAACATTTCAGCTTTCTTTATCAGTAATCTGTTACAATAAGTTCTCTTTGAAAATCAAAAAAGCCTTGTACTACAAGGCTTTAAAACAATGCGGAAGAAGGGACTTGAACCCTCACGTCGTTGCCAACACTAGATCCTTAGTCTAGCCTGTCTGCCAGTTCCAGCACTTCCGCATATTCAATTTTAGTACCGACACATAAGCGCCGCACCGAACAATTGATATATTACCATTTTTATACTACTCTGTCAATACTTTTTTTCATATTTTTTTATATTTATTTTTGTAACCAGATATACTCTAAAGCATCATATCAGTTAAAACTACACAAGCAGCCATTCCCGCAAACGTACTTATAAGTGCTCCGGCAAGCATCCATCTTATACCTGTTACAGGTTTATGCTTCTTATCACCTGTTGCCATAAAGTACACTGATATAGTATAAAATATCGTTTCTGAACAACACATAAGCAGAGATGCCATATAACCCTGTCTGGAATCAGTTCCAAAATTTTTATACACATCAGTAAGAAGACCTGTTGCAGCAGATGACGAAAACATTTTTATTAAAGATAATGGTACTAGTTCTGCCGGAAAATGCAAACGTTCCATATATGGTGACATAATCTCTGCAAGTACATCTAATGCACCTGATGCTCGCAGAAGCCCTATAGCCAGCATTAAACCTATCAGTGTAGGAAGAATGTTAAATACTACTTTAAACCCATCTCTTGCTCCATCTGCAAATGCATCAAATATATCTACCTTATTCAAAAGTCCATATCCAATTACACAAAAAATAAGCAATGGAATTATAATACTTGAAATAAAAACCACAATATCCATACACTGCCTCACTTTATAATTATTTTTATCTTTTCTAATTTAATATGTATGAATTTTTATGACCATTTATGCACCACAAATTTCCTGCTGCCACATTTACATGAAACATATCCTTTAAGCTCTCCTGAAAGTATTTTTACTACCTTTCCCTTTTTATGGTATCCTATAAACCTGCCACAACCGCAGCATCTATATAAATATTTATAATCACAGTTGCTATTTGTCTCACTATTTTTAATTCCATATTTTTCATCAGAACCAGTTGTAGTAATATTGCAACCATACCTTTCATTAAGCATATGTGCATACTTTTTCCATAGGGCTCCATGATTCATACAACCCTTACATGAATGAATAAGCTCATGCATCACTACTTCTTCAACAGCATTGTCATCTGCTTCAAATATAGTTTCTGATATATCAATAGAATAACAGCCGCTTCTTATAATTCTGCACTGCCCATATCGCTTTCTTGCTCTTGTATTTACCTCCCATAAAACTATATTTCCATATTCTATTCCAAGCTCGTCTAACTTTTGTTCTGCTGACATAATTATCTTCTTAAAACGTATTCTGTCAACATTTCCCGCTGTTATTATCCTAAAACTGTCCTGCACATTAAACCTCCATTTTATGTAATCAAAACATATGCCAAAATCATACAAAAGGGCGCTGCAAAAATCCTCGAATTTGGCGTGAGTGTGAAAAGTAACCACATTATATCAAAACATTCAATGTTTATCAAATTTAGCTTGCTTTTAAATGTAAAACGAGAGATAATATTATAGGATAGTAATAATCATTATACATATACTATAATTCAGCTTTATCATAAACTGAACTTGTAAATTTAATACATATTAGAAAGAAGAGGTATTACTTTGATAAAACGCTATTTTGTTAGAACACGCTCACTTGAGGAAGGTATGCGAATCGACCAGCACATAAAAGACAGACTTGATCGTACACTTATAGCAAGGGGTACATATCTTGACCAATATATGATTAAGGAGCTTCAAAAACTTGGAATTGCAGGTATATATGTAAGTGAAGGTGAGGAGGATATTATTCCTGAAAAGAAAGAGCCGCCTCTTCCACCAAAAATTCAAAAAACCATTGACAAGGAGAGAAAAGAAGACCCTTCAAAAGTTATGCTTACTGAAAGTGTCAAACAAAGAGTTTCCACAGGTATACAATATTTATACAATAATACTGACACTGGTCATTTTGCAAACACTACAACCAGCATAACTAATGATTTGATGAAAGCAATTAATGACAATTCAGCTATTGCAGTGGACATCAGTGCACTAAAAACGAGTGATGAGTATACATTTAAGCACAGTGTGGATGTTGCCACGATATCAATGATTATAGCTAAAAATATGGAATATAGCCCTGATGATATATATAGTATAGGCATTGCCGGCCTGCTACATGATATAGGCAAGTCAAAAGTTCCTTTGGAAATACTAAATAAACCTGCCAAATTAGACGATGCAGAATTTGAAGTTATGAAAAAACATACTGTATTTGGATATGAAATCTTAAAAGAAAAAGAAAATTTCTCCAAATCCATTGCACTTGCAGTATTGCAACACCATGAAAAAATGAACGGAAAAGGCTATCCTCTTGGTGTATCTTCTGATAAAATATCCAATTTTGCAAAAATATTATCAGTTGCTGATGTATATGATGCACTTGTCACAGAGCGTCCTTATAAAAAGGGACTTTCACAGAGAACTGCAATAGAAATCATTATATCAATGACTGCTGAGCTTGACATAGATGCAATGAAAAGCTTTTTGGAAACCGTAATACTATATCCTGTGGATACAAATGTTACACTAAGCAATGGAGAACAGGCGCGAGTAGTCAAAAACAATAAAGGCTGTGCTTTAAGGCCTACTGTGGTAAGCCTGACAACAGGACAATTATATAATCTTGCAGATGATGTATCATGTGCAAATCTTGTAATCCAATAATACTTTACAGCATAATAATAGCTTTGTAATATAATAACAACTTCTGCCGGACTTTGGTACCGGCTTAGAAATTGTATCTGCCGTAAAGAAATATTTGATAATCTAAATATTTATGAAGTACTTAAAAAACGAAATTTTCAGGAATTTGAATCTGAATGGAATCGTATTAAAAACGAAATTGAGACAAAGGTAAAGAAGCAAGTAGAAAATATTAAAATTAATAAAAGTCAACTTAATAAAACATCAGACAATACAGACTGCAAAATACAAGATTTATATTACAGTAAAGATTTCTACAAAAATATCATATATGATAATGTCTGCGAACTTTGTAAAAATGAAAAACTGGCAGAAAATATCGCCAAAGATATTGATATGATTTATGTTGGAAGTTTAGTTAACTATAATGATAACTGGCTGGATAAGCTAATTGCAAAATATAAACAATATACAATTCCCTGTGGAATTCTTTAGAGCGTGTTTGAAAATTCTATTAAAAAATAAAATGCGGAATGTGGGACTTGAACCCACACGCCGCTAGGGCACGAGAACCTAAATCTCGCTCGTCTGCCAATTCCGACAATTCCGCATTCTTAATAGTCGATTACTTAAACACGACCTGTATAATATTACCATCAAAGTACATTAATGTCAATACTCAATTACCATAAGTTTTAACCCTTCCGCCGGAGCTGTAGCCCCTGCCTTAGACCGATCACATGAGGATATTATCCCTGCTATATCATCTGGCGCAATTCTGTCCCTGCCAACTTCTATAAGCGTTCCTGCAATTATCCTCACCATATTATAAAGAAAGCCATTTCCATTAACTCTAATTTTTATGAGTTCACCTTCTTTTATAACTTCAAGGCTGTAAATAATTCTAATGGTTGTCTGCACTTGTGCACCTGCTGAACAAAAACCTTTAAAATCGTGTTCTCCAACAAATGCTCTTCCTGCAGTCCTCATTTTTTCTATATCAAGCTTTCCATAATAAAAATATGCAGTATTGCGATACTCTGGCAAAGGAAATGTTCTGTTTAATATAGTATACTCATATGTTTTACTGCAGTTACAATGACGTGGATGAAAATTCAATGATACTTCATCTGATTTTTGTATAACTATATCTTTTGGAAGCCTTTGATTAAGTGCGTATGAAAACTTCTCAGCAGGTATTTGTGACTCTGTGTCAAATACTGCTACATTGCCAAGTGCATGCACTCCTGCATCAGTACGGCTTGCCCCTATAACTTTTATATCCTCTTTAGTCAGTGATGAAATTGCTTTATTTAGCTCTCCTTCTATTGTAGCCTTGCCTAACTGAACCTGCCATCCATGATAATTTGTTCCATCATATGCAACTATCAACTTAATTCTTTTCAATTAATACTGGTCTCCTTCATAAATAATTCTATTAAAATGGCACAAACTTTCTTATAATTATTAAAAGTACTATATAACATAAAAGTATAAAATAAGCAATAAAATCACATGATTTGTACTTAAGCGGTTTCATTTTAGTCCTTCCCCTGCCTCCATGATAACATCTTGAATCCATTGCAAGTGCAAGATCATTTGCACGTCTTGCAGCTGATACAAAAAGCGGTATTAATATTGGTATCATACTCTTTATTCTGTGAATTATATTTCCTGATTCAAAATCTGCACCCCTGGCAAGCTGTGCTTTCATTATTTTATCTGTCTCTTCTATCAGAATAGGAATAAAACGAAGTGCTATTGACATCATCATTGCTACTTCATGTACAGGTACTTTTATATAGTTTAATAGTCTTAAAAGATGCTCTATTGCATCAGTAAGCTGATTAGGTGTTGTGGTAAGTGTCATAAGAGATGAACCTATTATAAGGAATATAAGCCTCAGTGCCATAAATGCCATCTTTTTAATTCCTTCAAGAGTAATTACAATGACTCCTGCTTCAAATAGTATATGCTCTCCCGGCGTCCACAAAAGATTTAGTGCCGCAGTAAATATCAGCATAAACATAATTGGTTTAAGCCCTTTTACAATAAATTTAAATGGCACTTTTGAAAGCTTTACAATGCATAAAAAAAACAATGCAGCCAATATGTACCCACTAAAATTATTAAAACAAAAAAGCGAAATAATATAAACGAGGGTTGCAATTATTTTTACTCTGGAATCCAATTTGTGTATAACGGATTCTGTTTGATAATACTGTCCTATTGTTATGTCACGTATCATATTAATCTCCAATTCTATCAATGATAACACTACTATAAACATAGAAATCCTTTAATAGTATCTATCAATGTATCAATCCCATACTCACTCATTTAAAAGAAAAACTTCTGTTAAGAAACTTGTCCATAATTTATTAATGATTGTAATAATTAATTTTCACACACGCTGTAGCCATTTATAAATAGCTCCTGCACTTTCCTCTGCTGTTATACAGCTATATGGTATATCTGCTCCCATTTTTCTAAGCCTGTGTATAACCTTTGTAGATTGTGGAACTCCAAGACCAATTTTTTCTAATTCTTCCTCAAATTGAAATATTTTTTTAGGTTCACCCTCAAGCACTACCTCACCTTTATTCATAACAATAACTCTATCAGCATATTCAGCTATATCCTCCATACTGTGTGATATAAGTATTATAGTTATTTTCTGCTTATCACGTAAATTCCTTAGAATATTCAATATTTCTTCTCTTCCTGTTGGATCAAGTCCTGCCATAGGCTCATCAAGTACAAGCAGCTTTGGCTGCATTGCAAGAACTCCTGCTATAGCTACACGTCTTTTCTGCCCACCTGATAGTACAAAGGGCGAAACATCTATTAAATCATCACTAATTCCAACCATTTTTAGCGCATTATACGAACGCAGCTCTACCTCAAGCAGTGGCAGTCCTAAATTACGTGGTCCAAACTGCACATCTTCTTCAACTGTAGCTTCAAACAGCTGATGTTCTGGATATTGAAAAACAAGTCCTACATTTCCACGGAGACTTTTCATATCATAATCTTTATCATAAATATTCCTTCCATCATAATATATTTCTCCTGTTGTAGCGTGCTCAAGACCATTTAAAAGTTGAGCAAGAGTAGATTTACCTGAACCAGTATGTCCGACAAGACCTATAAACTCTCCAGCATTTATCTTAAGATTAATATTTTTTAATGCCTGTTTCTCATGACCGCTTCCAATACCATATATATAACTGACATTTTCCAACTGCATTATAATCGACATGATAATCCTCCTGTGCTGTTTTTGTCAAAAATTTTTAAGCTCTATCAAAGCCTTTACAAGCTCTTCTTCATTTAATATATCCTTTGGAAGCTCTATGCCCATTTTCCTAAGATGCAATGCTATCTTTGTCACTTCAGGAATTGTCAGCCTATATTCCTTAAGTTCCTCACTTCTTGCAAATATCTGTCTTGGTGTCCCTTGCATACTCACTTTGCCATCATTCATTACAAATACATAATCTGCACCTGTAACTTCTTCCATATAATGAGTTATAAGTATTACTGTAATGTTCTCTTTCTTGTTAAGTTCTGTCACAGTGTCTATTACTGCTCTTCGTCCTACGGGGTCCAGCATAGCTGTTGGTTCATCAAGTATTATACACTTTGGTCTCATTGCCATTACTCCTGCTATTGCTACACGCTGTTTTTGACCTCCTGAAAGATGATTCGGAGACATCTTTCTATATTTGTACATTCCAACATTCTTTAAACTTTCCTCAACGCGTTCCCATATCTTTTCTGTCGGAACTCCCATATTCTCAGGACCAAAGCCAACATCCTCTTCTACTACATTTGAAATAATCTGGTTGTCAGGATTCTGAAAAACCATTCCCGCAACACATCGCACATCCAAATCATTATCGTGGTCAGAAGTATCCATGCCATCTACTAAAAGAGTACCCTCTGTGGGAGTGAGAAGAGCGTTAAGATGCTTTGCAAATGTAGATTTACCTGAACCATTTGCACCCAGCACTGCAATAAAATCTCCTGCAGAAACTTCCATATCAATACCATCCAGAGCCCTCTTAATATCAGTAACATTTCCATCTTCATCACGCCTTGAATACTCATGCACTAAATCCTTCGCTATTATAAATGGTTTCATACTAATCCCTCATATTAATACATAAAGGCTACCACAAAAAATGTGATAGCCTAAATGTTGTCAAAAAACTTAGTTACACAATTATACTAATTCAATAAGTACCTGCATTGCAGCATCACCCTTACGCTGTCCAATCTTAACAATACGTGTATAACCACCGTTGCCATTGCGCTCAGCATACTTTGGTCCTAACTCGTCTAAAACTTTTGCAGCTACATCTACCGTCTTAGTATTTCTCTTGCGCCCGCTAACTTCCTTCGGAACTACTTTTACCTTATAGAGAGTTTTCTGCATCTGTCTTCTTGCATGAAGTCTTGAAGGCTGGTCTTTCTTAATCTCTTTTTCTACTTCATCATATATTGTAACCTTCTTGCCATCTTTAACTTCTTTAACTCTCTTACCATCTGCATCTTTACGTGCAACCTTAGCAGTTACTGTAACCATATCATAATTATTGCACTCTCTAATACCCATAGCAATAATTTTTTCTGCAATTCTGCGGATTTCCTTTGCTTTCGCCTCAGTTGTAATAATCTTGCCATAATAAAGCAAGTCTGTAACCTGATTGCGAAGCAATGCTTTCCTCTGGCTGGAAGTCCTTCCAAGTTTTCTATAGCCTGCCATCTGCTTACCTCCTAATTATCGTCACCTAAGTTAAGCGAAAGTCCTAATTCCTTTAACTTAGCCAAAACTTCTTCTAAAGACTTGCGTCCTAAGTTTCTTACCTTCATCATATCTTCAGATGTACGATTGCAAAGTTCTTCAACAGTATTGATGCCTGCTCTCTTAAGACAGTTATAAGACCTTACTGAAAGCTCAAGCTCATCAATATTCATTTCAAGAACTTTGTCCTTATCACTTTCTTCCTTTTCAGCCATTACAGGTATGCTGGAAGTCTTATCTGAAAGATTAATAAAGGATTTTAAATGGTCGCTTAAAACCTTTGCAGCAAGACTTACTGCATCACTTGGCTCTATTGTACCATTTGTATATACATCCAATGTCAACTTATCATAATCAGTAATCTGACCAACACGAGTATTTTCAATCTTGATGTTCACCCTCTCTACCGGTGTAAAGATTGAATCAATTGCAATTACATTAATAGGTAAGTCTTCTCTCTTATTTTTTTCAGAACTTACATAACCACGATTATTAACAATTGTCATCTCAATATACAGCTTACAATCAGATCCACCACTTAATGTAGCAATAACCTGTTCCGGATTCATAATCTCAATATCTGAGTCCACCTGAATATCTGCTGCTGTAACTACTCCCTCACCAGAAGCTTCTATATAAGCAGTCTTTACTTCGTCAAATTCGCTGTTATTCTTAATAGCCAAACTTTTGATATTCATAATAATCTCAGTAACATCTTCCTTGACACCCGGAATTGCTGCAAACTCATGAACTACACCATCAATCTTTATGTGACTGACAGCCGTACCCGGTAATGATGAAAGCATAATTCTTCTCAGGGAATTACCCAAAGTCGTACCATAGCCTCTTTCAAGAGGTTCGACAACAAAACGTCCATATCTTTTATCTTCTGAAATTTCTGCAATCTCAATATTTGGTTCTTTAAAATCAAGCACTCCAAGTACCTCCTTTTGGGTGTTATGCTTACATACTCACAGGTTAATATTACTTAGAATATAACTCGACGATAAGCACTTCATTAACAGGAACATCTATCTGTTCTCTTGTTGGGATTTCTTTAACAACACCAGAAAGTTTTTCATGATCAACTTCAAGCCATTCTGGAACTATTCTTCCATCTGTAACTTCAAGAATATCTTTGTACCTTTGTGCACTTTTAAATTTCTCTTTAATTTCTATAATGTCACCTGGCTTAACCTCATATGAAGGAATATTTACACACTTTCCATTTACAAGTACATGCTTATGGTCAACAATCTGTCTTGCTTCCTTTCTTGTACGTCCATATCCCATTCTGAAAAGTACATTATCAAGACGAAGCTCAAGTATAATCATAAGGTTCTCACCTGTTGTACCATACTTTAACTTCTGTGCCCTTGCAAAATTATTTCTAAATGGTTTCTCTAAAACTCCATAGATAAACTTTGCCTTCTGCTTTTCTTTTAACTGAAGACCGTACTCACTCTGCTTTCTGCCCGCTCTTGCATTTCTATTTGATTTTTTATCAAGTCCCATAAATGTAGGATCAATGCCAAGACTTCTGCATCTTTTGAGTACTGGCGTCATATCTCTTGCCATTTTATATTTCCTCCTAATATTAATACACAATCCTCTATTTTCATGTCTCTGTAAATAATTATACCCTACGACGCTTTGGCGGTCTGCAGCCATTGTGTGGTACAGGTGTCACATCTCTGATGCTTGTAACATCAATTCCACATGCCTGTAATGCTCGGATTGCTGCTTCACGTCCTGAACCAGGTCCCTTAACCATAACATCTACGGAAGTCAATCCATGTGGTAATGCTGCCTTTGCTGCTGTTTCTGCTGCCATCTGCGCTGCATATGGAGTAGACTTCTTTGAACCTCTAAAACCTAATCCACCTGCACTAGCCCATGAAATTGCATTTCCCTCAGCATCTGTAAGTGTAACGATTGTATTATTGAAGGAAGACTGAATGTGTGCCTGTCCATGTCCGACGTTTTTCTTGACACGCTTCTTACCTGCCTTTTTTGTTACCTGTTTAGCCATTGTCAAACCCTCCTATTAGATTTGTACATACTTATTATTTCTTCTTATTTGCGACAGTACGCTTTGGCCCTTTACGGGTTCTTGCATTTGTCTTAGTCTTCTGACCTCTTACCGGAAGCCCTTTCCTATGACGTATACCTCTATAACAGCCTATTTCCTGAAGTCTCTTAATATTTAACGCAATCTCCCTGCGTAAATCACCTTCTACTGTCTGTGAAGCATCAATAACATCACGAATACGGGAAACCTCATCATCCGTAAGGTCTTTTACACGTGTGTCAGGATTGACTTTAGCTTCTGCTAAAATACGGTTTGAGCTTGCCCTTCCTATTCCATATATATAGGTAAGACCTATCTCAACACGTTTCTCTCTTGGTAAATCTACACCACTAATACGTGCCATGTGTACTTTACACCTCCATTAATCTTCTTTTTTAATAGTTAATAATTGATTACAGTGAAACAGATCACTGCCAGCCGCTTTAAATTGTAATCCTACTGCATAGACTTTGTTCTAATTAATCGAGTAGGTGAACATTTTTCCACTACTCACACGCCGCCAATATGTCACTTTAGTAGTATATTCCTCTGGATTGGCATGTGCATAAAGAGAGACTGTCTGCGAAATGACAGTCGGTACTACGCCGCAGTCATCAATCTGCCGTTGATAGGACCAGCTTTAGATGAAAAGACACATCTGCCGCTGAAATGGTTAATCACTCCATCTACAATATCATGACGCAGTTATGCATCATAACGCACAGAAAGCAAGATTTATTATAATAACAGAAAAACCAAAGTTATTCGCTTTGGCTTCCGTTTCTAATTAGCCCTGTCTCTGTTTGTGTCTTGGATTTTCACAGATTATTCTGATCCTGCCCTTTCTTTTGATGACCTTACATTTTTCGCAAATTGGTTTTACTGAAGATCTAACTTTCACAGCAATAACCTCCTTTCATAAAGTCCATTTGATAGTTTATCACAATATTAAAAATGATGCAAGCACTTTTTTCCAATATTTAATAAATATTGTTACACGTTACCGGTAACAATATGAACAGTAACTCAATTCCCAATATTTCAAGCTTGCTTGCACAGATGAATTGTAACTAAAATTCCTGTTGCTTACTTATCTCTCCATGTAATACGACCTTTTGTCAAGTCATATGGAGACATTTCCATAGTAACTTTATCCCCTGGAAGGATTCTGATAAAGTTTTTGCGAAGCTTTCCACTTATATGCGCAAGTACTTGATGCCCATTTTCAAGCTCAACTTTAAACATTGCATTTGGAAGTTTTTCAACTACAACACCTTCAATTTCAATAACATCTTCTTTCGACATAATCAATTCTCCTCCATTTAATAATAATGCCTATTATATTAATAGTTCTTTATGCCAAGTCCTTATTATACGAAAACAATTCAGGCTCTCCCTCTGTAATAAGAACAGTATTTTCATAATGTGCTGAATTTTGTGAATCTCTTGTAACACAAGTCCATCCATCCTCTAAAATCCATATTTCCTTTGCCCCTCTGTTAATCATAGGCTCTATTGCAAGCGTCATGCCTTTACGAAGCTTCATTCCCCTTCCTATTGGCTTAAAGTTAGGCACCTGAGGTTCTTCATGCATCTTTTTGCCAATACCATGACCGACCATCTCACGTACTACTGAAAATCCGAAACTCTCTGCATAATCCTGAATTGCTTTGGAAATGTCAAAAAGATGATTCCCCGCCTTTGCCATTTTGACACCTTCAAAGAAACTCTGTTTTGTCACCTCAATAAGTTTTTTATCTTCCTCTGATATCTCACCTACAGCATGTGTTCTGGCAGCATCTGAATTGTATCCTTTATATACAACTCCTGCATCAAGACTTACTATATCTCCTTCTTTAAGTATTCTCTTCTTATCAGGAATACCATGTACTACTTCATCATTTACCGATACACAAATTGAAGCCGGAAATCCATTATAGTTTAAGAATGCAGGAATACATCCATAACTGCGGATAACCTCCTCACCTTTACGGTTAATATCCATTGTACTTACACCCGGACGTATAATCTTTGCCATCTCATCATGCACGATTGAAAGAATTCTGCCTGCTTCCCGCATTAATTCTATCTCATTTTCTGACTTGATTGTTACTGACATAATATGCCTTCTTTCTGTAATTATTTTGTTACTTTTCACACCCACGCCAAATTCGAGGATTTTTGACATGATTTTTGCCAAAAGTACGAGTTTTGTAGCGCCATTTTTCATGATTTTCAGAGAAAATCTTATTTTCAGAGAAAATCTTATTTTCAAAGAAAATCTTATTTTGGCAAAATGTGTGCATTCAGTGCTGAAAGCACTGCTTGTTACTGGTAACGAAGTGAACAGTAACATTATTTTTTAAGTATCAGAATGTAATACACTACTGTTCACTTATACTTGGCAAACAGTAGTATATATACATTTATAAATATAAAAACTATTTTGATTCAAGAACATCACAGATAGCGTTTATACAGCCTTCCAAGCCAAGCGTACCATCTATTTCATGAAGTATTCCTTCTTTTTTGTAATATTCAATAAGTGGAGCTGTTTCTTCATGATAAACACCAAGTCTTTTCTTTACTGTCTCAGGTGCGTCATCAGCACGAAGTATTATCTCACTTCCGCATTCATCACATATTCCTTCTTTCTTTGGTGGAATATTAACAACATGATAAGTTGCACCACATCCTTTACATACTCTTCTTCCTGACATTCTCTCAATGATAGCTTCATCCGGCATTTCTATATCAATGGCAAAATCAATAGCTGCTCCTTGATTTTCAAGTGCTTTCTTAAGCTCTTCTGCCTGTGGTATTGTCCTTGGAAATCCATCAAGTATATAACCATTTTTACAATCATCTTTCTGTAAACGGTCCACAACAATATCACATACAAGTTCATCAGGCACTAAAGCTCCTGCATCCATAAATCCTTTTGCTTTTTTGCCTAATTCTGTACCATTCTTAACATTCTCACGTAATATATCTCCTGTAGAGATTGCCGGAATACTATACTTCTGTGTTATCTCTTTTGCATAAGTTCCTTTTCCTGCACCAGGTGCACCTAACATAATAATCTTCATAATCATTCCCCTTTCATTAAATAAAAAATACGTATTAGCCTATGGAAAAAAATAGGACGCTCAAAGTCTATAATAACCTATAAGCGTCCAATTTTCAACTATTAAAAAGCAAAATATTTTCTATAAAAATATCTTCTATTCACTTATAAAACCTCTGTAATGACGCACAAGCATCTGAGACTCTACCTGTTTTAATGTTTCAAGCACAACACCTACAATAATGATAAGTGATGTTCCACCAAATGATACGTCTGCCCCAAATGCACCTGAACAAAAAATTGGTACAACTGCTACTATTGTAAGACCTACTGCACCTATAAAGATAATATTATTTAATACCTTTGTAAGATAGTCAGTAGTAGGCTTTCCTGGTCTGATACCAGGTATAAATCCGCCCTGCTTCTTCATATTTATTGCAATTTCCTGTGGATTAAAGGTAATTGACGTATAGAAATATGCAAAGAAGATTAATAGTACAATATATATGAGAAGTCCAAGTGTATACTTAAACTCTCCAAAGCTTTCAAAATTACACCATGCATTCTGATTGAGTACCTTTAATATCTTCTGTCCAAGTGATGCCCCATCGCCTGAAGCTGGTTGTACACCTGCAAAACTTGCTATAACTATTGGCATCGAAAATAGTGAACCTGCAAAAATTACAGGAATAACACCTGCTGTATTAACCTTTAGCGGAATATGTGATGACTGACCGCCTACAAGCTTTCTGCCTTGTGTTTTCTTAGAATACTGTACATTTATCCTTCTTTCACCATCTGAAAGAATAACAATAAATATAACCATGCCTATTAATACGGCAAGGATAACAATTGCAGCAAGCAAACCATTTGTAACATTGCTTGCACCTCCTACAAACTTCTCATAGAGGTTTGCCATGTCTTCCGGAATTCTTGACACAATATTGTAAAGAAGTATTATTGAAATACCATTTCCAATTCCTCTTTCAGTAATCTGTTCACCAAGCCACATAAGATATGCTGAACCTGCCGTAAGTGCCATAATTATAACTGATACAGATGTAAATGACACACCCTCTGTCAGATAACCGCTTCTGCCAAAGCCAACAGCCATAGCAGCACTCTCCATTATTGAAAGTGCAATTGTAAGATATCTTGTATATTCTGCAAGTTTCTTTCTGCCTTCTTCTCCATCTTTATGCAGCTCTTCAAGCCTTGGTATAGCTATTGTAAGAAGCTGAATAATAATAGATGCAGTAATATATGGTGTTATATTCAATGCAAAAATAGACATTGATGAGAAAGAACCACCTGTCAACTGATTAAAGAAATCAAGCGAATTCTGACTGCTAAACCATTCTGAAATGTATGACGCATCAACTCCGGGAACCGGAAGCTGACATCCTATACGTACAATAACCAAAGTAATTAAAGTATAAAATATCTTATTCCTCAATTCCTTGATTCTAAATGCGTTACGGACTGTCTCAAACATCCTTAAATCACCTCAGCTTTTCCACCAAGAGCCTCTATCTTTTCAGCTGCACTCTTACTAAATGCATTGACCTGAACTGTAAGCTTCTTAGTTAATTCTCCATTTCCAAGCACCTTAACTCCATCTTTTGGATTGCTAATGATGCCTTTTTCGAGTAATGCTTCAACAGTAACTACATCTCCATCATTAAATTTTTCTAACTTGTCAATGTTAATTGCAACTATTTCTTTAGAGTTATAATTTGTAAATCCTCTTTTAGGAATACGTCTGTAAAGTGGCATCTGACCACCTTCAAACCCTGGACGTGGTGCCCCTGAACGTGCCTTCTGTCCCTTATGACCTTTACCTGCTGTCTTGCCGTTGCCTGAACCATGTCCACGACCTCTTCTGAAATTGTTACTCTGTTTAGAACCTTCTGCCGGACTTAAATTTGATAAATTCATTTTATTTACCTCCTAATAATAAATCACTAACGGGCATATAGCTTTCCGGTAAACATTACTTTCTCTATCTAATTAATTAAAAGTAATGTAAAACTATATTTACCCTCGCTACAAATCGATATTATAACATAAAATGCATGTGCTTGTACAGCATTTTTTGCAATTATAACCTAAAATCAGCATAATATAAGGAGAAATTACTCCTATACTACGCCGACTCTTAAAAATCCGTATATTAAATCTCTTCAACCTTTACAAGGTGTCTTACATGCCAAATCATGCCTCTTACAGCATCATTATCAGGCAGCTCAACTGTTTTATTCAACTTTCTTAAGCCTAATGCTTCAACAGTTGCACGCTGCTTTGGTATGGCTCCAATTGTAGATTTAACTAATGTAATCTTTAACTTTTCTGCCATAATTAGCCTCCAATCATTTATCAGCCTAAAAGTTCTTCAACAGATATTCCACGAGCTCTTGCTACATCTTCCGGTCTCTTAAGATTCTCAAGACCATTTACTGCAGCAAGTACGACATTCTGCTTATTGTTAGAACCAAGAGACTTTGTACGAATATTCTTATAGCCTGCAAGCTCAAGTACGGCACGTGCCGGACCACCAGCGATAATACCAGTACCTTCTGGTGCTTTCTTAATAAGTACGGAAGCACTGCCAAACTTGCCAGTATAATCATGTGGTACACTGCCGTTCTCATCGATAGGAACTTCTATTAATTTCTTTGTTGCATCTTCTTTTCCCTTACGAATAGCTTCTGGAATTTCAGTAGCTTTACCAAGACCAACTCCGACATGTCCGTTCTTATCGCCAACTACTACTAATGCAGTAAATCTCATATTACGTCCACCTTTAACAACTTTGGTAACACGCTTAATCGTTACTACATTATCTTCCAGCTCTAACTGGCTGGCATCAATAATTGTACGTTTCATGAGTTTTCCTCCTAAATAATAATAAATCCGGCAAAGCTTAAAATTCTAAGCCTGCTTCTCTTGCTGCATCAGCCAAAGCCTTAACTTTACCCTGATATATAAAACCGCCTCTATCAAAGACAACAGTTGCAATACCCTTATCCAGAGCTTTCTTAGCAATTACTTCACCAAGCTTCGCTGCTGCATCCACATTGTTTGTCTTTTCCAGTTCAGCTTTAACATCTTTCTGGAGAGTAGAAGCTGAAACTAAAGTATTGCCAACAGTATCATCTATAATCTGAGCGTACATATGATTGTTGCTTCTAAACACAGCTAAACGCGGTCTTTCTGCTGTACCTGAAAGACGATTACGAACCTTCATGTGCTTTTTCACACGAACTTTACTTCTTGACTGCTTCTTAATCATCGTATATTCACTCCTTTATTATTTTTTACCTGTCTTACCGACTTTACGTCTAATAACCTCATCAGCATACTTGATACCTTTGCCCTTATATGGCTCAGGAGCTCTCTTTTCTCTGATTTCAGCAGCGTACTGGCCGACCTTTTCCTTATCTATACCTTTTACAATAATCTTATTCTGTCCTTCCACAGTAACTTCCAATCCATCTGGATCTTCCATCTCTACCGGATGTGAATATCCCAGTGAAAGAACTAATTTCTTACCCTGTTTCTGAGCTCTGTAACCTACACCATTTACTTCAAGCTCTTTAGTGTACCCTTCTGTCACACCTACAACCATGTTGTAAATGAGAGTTCTTGTAAGGCCGTGTAAAGATTTCATCTTCTTAAGATCGCTTGGTCTGTTTACTACTACTTCCTCACCATCTTTTTTAATTTCCATCTCTGCGGGAAGAACTCTCTCAAGAGTTCCTTTTGGCCCTTTTACAGTCACTTTATTATTTTCTGCAATATCAACAGTTACTCCTGCTGGTATAGCGATAGGCATTTTTCCAATTCGTGACATGCCGTTGCACCTCCATATTCTTAGGTTTTAATTATATGAATTACTTATACAATTTATCATTACCAGATAAATGCAAGCACTTCACCGCCAACATTTGCTTTTCTTGCTTCTTTATCAGTCATAACGCCCTTATTTGTAGAAATAATAGCGATACCAAGTCCGCCAAGAACTTTAGGAAGCTCATCTTTTCCGGCATAAACACGAAGTCCCGGTTTGGAAATTCTCTTTAAGCCTGAAATAATCTTATCATTCTTATCTGCACCATATTTTAATGTAATATGAATCATCTTGATGCCATCTACATCAACCATATCAAACTTCTTAATGTAACCTTCCTTTAAGAGGATCTCTGCGATAGAAACCTTCATCTTTGAAGCAGGTACATCTACTGTATCGTGCTTTGCAGTATTTGCATTACGAATTCTAGTAAGCATATCTGCAATAGGATCGCTCGTCATCATCTTAGTTTTACCTCCTTACCAGCTTGCTTTCTTCACGCCCGGAATCTGTCCTTTATAAGCTAATTCACGGAAGCAGATTCTGCAAATTCCATATTTTCTCAAATAAGCATGTGGCCTGCCACAAATCCTGCAGCGACTATACTCTCTTGTAGAGAATTTAGCTTTGCGCTGCTGCTTTACTTTCATAGAAGTCTTAGCCATGAAATTCCCTCCTTATTTTTTAAACGGCATACCGAACTGTGTTAATAATTCACGAGCCTCTTCATCTGTCCTTGCAGTAGTAACAAATATAACATCCATACCTCTTACCCTGTCAACTTTATCATACTCTATTTCAGGGAAGATTAACTGCTCCTTGATTCCAAGTGCATAATTTCCTCTTCCATCAAATGCATTAGGATTTACACCTCTAAAATCACGTACACGTGGCAATGCTAAATTTACAAGGCGATCCAAAAAATCATACATCTTATCGCCTCTCAATGTAACTTTACAGCCTATAGGCATACCCTCTCTGATTTTAAAGTTTGCAACTGAATTCTTAGCCTTTGTAGCAACAGGCTTCTGTCCTGAGATAATCTCAAGGTCTTTCATAGCTGCATCAAGAATTTTTGAATTTTCTTTCGCTTCACCAACGCCCATATTTATAACAATCTTTTCAAGCTTTGGCACCTGCATAACGTTTTTATAACCAAACTTCTTGGTCATACCATCTACGATTTCATTCAGATAAGTCTCTTTCAAACGAGTCAACGCTAACAGCCTCCTTTCATAAAATTAGTCAATCACTTCACCTGTTGCCTTTGCATAACGGACTTTTTTGCCGTCTTCAATCTTAAATCCAACACGTGAAGGTTTTCCCTTACTAACATACATAACATTTGAAATATCAATTGGAGCAGCCTGCTGCACTATACCGCCCTGTGGATTTGCCTGGCTTGGCTTTGTATGCTTAGTAACCTGATTGATGCCTTCAATAATTACCTTACCGTTTTTAACGGCTGTTACTTTACCCTCTCTGCCTTTATCTTTACCAACGATAACTTTTACTGTATCGCCCTTTTTAATCTTACTTGTTGCCATTCTGACACCTCCTTATAATACTTCCGGTGCTAGTGAAACTATCTTCATAAACTGCTTATCTCTTAATTCCCTAGCAACAGGTCCAAATATACGGGTTCCTCTTGGTGTCTTGTCATCACGAATAATTACTGCCGCATTCTCATCAAATCTAATATAAGAACCATCAGGACGGCGTGTACTTTTTACCGTTCGTACAACGACAGCCTTTACAACATCACCTTTTTTTACAACGCCACCCGGCGTTGCATCTTTGACAGTAGCAACTATTATATCACCAATTCCGGCATATCTCCTTGTTGAACCGCCCATAACCCTGATACAAAGAAGTTCCTTAGCACCTGTATTATCAGCTACCTTAAGCCTTGATTCCTGCTGTATCATGTCTAACCTCCATATTCCGCCACATATAATATGTGCGCCATTAAACTAAAATTTATTTAGCTCTTTCAATAACTTCTACAAGTCTCCACCTTTTATCTTTTGATAACGGTCTTGTTTCCATTACTTTTACTCTATCACCAATCTTGCATGTATTTTCTTCATCATGAGCTTTTAATTTATAAGTTCTTTTTACAATCTTATTATAAAGCGGATGCTTTACATTATCAACGATTGCAACAACTATTGTCTTATTCATCTTATCGCTGACTACTTTACCTACACGAGTTTTCCTAAGATTTCTCTCCACGCTCGTATCCTCCTTTCAATCCTAAAATCAGTTCTGTGCTGCTGCGAGCACCGTCTTGATCCTTGCGATATTCTTTTTAACTTCTTTAATCCTGCTTGTATTCTCTAACTGGTTAGTCGCATTCTGAAATCTAAGATTGAAAAGTTCCTTCTTAGCAGCTACTAAATCAGCATTTAATTCCTCAACAGACTTACTCCTTAAGTCTTCTATAAACTGTTTACTCTTCACTGCCCGCACCTCCTTCTAAATCTGCACGAGATACGACCTTACATTTAACAGGCAACTTGTGAGTTGCAAGACGTAAAGCTTCTCTGGCTACTTCTTCTGACACACCGGAAATCTCAAACATTACACGTCCCGGCTTAACTACTGCTACCCAATATTCAAGAGCGCCTTTACCTTTACCCATTCGAGTTTCAGCCGGAGTCTTTGTAACCGGCTTATCTGGAAAAATCTTAATCCAAACTTTACCACCACGCTTAATATGACGTGTCATAGCAATACGGGCTGCCTCTATCTGATTTGATTTAATCCAAGCAGGCTCCAATGCTACAATACCAAATTCACCATTTGTAATCTTATTTCCTCTGAGCGCTTTTCCTTTCATCCTACCACGAAACTGCTTGCGGTGTTTAACTCTCTTTGGCATTAACATTATTTATCGCTCCCTTCCTTTTTAGTATCATTCTTTGTCGGAAGTACCTCGCCATTATAAATCCAAACCTTTACGCCGACTTTACCATAAGTTGTGTCAGCTTCTGCAAAACCATAATCAATATCTGCACGCAATGTCTGGAGCGGAATGTTTCCTTCACTATAAAACTCTGTACGAGCCATATCAGCACCACCAAGACGTCCTGAACAACTTGTTTTAATACCTTTTGCACCTGTTTTTAATGTTCTGCCCATTGCAGACTTCATAGCACGACGGAATGAAACACGATTCTCCAACTGCTGTGCAATATTCTCAGCAACAAGCTGTGCATGTCTGTCAGGGTTCTTAATATCCATAATCTTAATATCGAGAACAACCTTCCTATCCAATACTTTCAAAAGCTCTTTCTTTAAGCTCTCAATCTCAGCACCGCCCTTACCAATTACAAAACCTGGTTTAGCTGTATGAATTATAACCCTTACCTTATCTGTAGGTCTTTCAATTTCTATCTTTGAGATACCGGCACTGTATAACTTCTTCTTTACAAATTCCCTAATCTTATAATCTTCTACAAGATAGTCTGCAAAGTTTTCCTCTGCATACCAATTGGAATCCCAGTCGCTGATAACACCGACTCTTAAACCATGAGGATTAACCTTCTGTCCCATTTTAATCTCCTTTCATAGACCAAAACCAATTAACGCTCGTTGAGAATTATAGTAATATGGCTCATTCTTTTTTCGATGCGGTAAGCCCTTCCCTGAGCTCTTGGCCTTATTCTCTTCATTGTCGGTCCTTTGTTTGCAAAACACTCTTCAATATATAAATCTGCCGGATCCATGCCATTATTATTTTCAGCATTTGCAATTGCAGACTGTAATAATTTTAAAATGATGCTTGAAGCATATCTTGGATTGTAAGATAAAATACCAATAGCTGTTTCAACATCTTTGCCTCTTATGGCATCTAACACATAGCAGGCCTTCTGTACAGAAACTCTTGCATAAGATAATTTTGCTGAAGGTCTTGTGTCTCTCTGGTTCTCATTTCTCTCTCTTTTTATCTTGGTTCTATGTCCCTTTGCCATTTATGAAGCCTCCTTTCAGTTTTTATAAACAGGCTATGGCGGCATGTGCCACACATAGCATATCTGAATAATATATTAACTCTCTTTTATTATTTTAACTTTACTATTTTAGCATATAACTTAAATTAGTTTAACGTTTCTTCTCGTCTTTACCATGCCCTCTGTAAGTCCTTGTTGCAACGAACTCACCAAGCTTATGTCCAACCATATCCTCTGTAACATATACAGGTACATGCTTTCTTCCATCATGTACTGCGAATGTTAAACCAACAAATGATGGGAAAATGGTAGAACGGCGAGACCATGTTTTAATAACCTGCTTATCGCCTGATGCCACCTGAGCATCTACTTTCTTAAGAAGGCTTGCATCAGCAAAAGGGCCTTTTTTTAATGAACGTGCCATTATATCCTCCATTCTGCCGGTATATTTATATCACCGGCTAATCTATCCAAAGCTCAAACTATTACACAAAACACTTTACTTTTATTTAGCTAAAGCTTTGCCATCACGTCTTCTTACTATCATCCTGTCTGACTTGTTATGCTTCTTACGAGTCTTTAAGCCAAGAGCTGGTTTACCCCACGGAGTGCAAGGGCCTGGACGTCCGACACTTGTCTTACCTTCACCACCACCATGTGGATGGTCATTAGGGTTCATAACAGAACCACGAACTGTAGGTCTGATACCCATGTTACGCTTACGCCCTGCTTTACCTATATTTATAAGCGCGTGCTCACCATTACCAATTACACCTATTGTTGCTCTGCAGTTAATAGGTACCATTCTCATTTCTCCTGATGGAAGTCTAAGCGTTGCATACTTACCTTCTTTAGCCATAAGCTGAGCAACATTTCCTGCTGCACGTACAAGCTGTCCGCCTCTTCCAGGATAAAGCTCAATATTATGAATCTGTGTACCTACTGGAATATTTTCAAGTGGAAGACAATTTCCAACCTCAATCTCTGCTGTAGGGCCATTCATAACCTTCTGTCCTACTTTAAGTCCTTCCGGTGCTAATATATATGCTTTCTGACCATCAACATATGCTATCAAAGCAATATTTGCTGTTCTGTTAGGATCATACTCAATACTTTTAACTGTTGCAGGAATACCATCTTTCTTCCTTTTAAAATCAATAATTCTATATTTTCTTCTAGAACCGCCGCCGCGATGTCTTACTGTAATCTTACCCTGACTGTTGCGCCCAGCATTCTTCTTTAATGACACTGTAAGAGACTTTTCTGGTTTATCAGTTGTTATTTCAACTTTATCAGAAACTGTCATGTGTCTTCTGGAAGGTGTATATGGGTTAAATGATTTAATTCCCATGACATTTTCTCCTTTCAATATCTTCCTGTTCGATAGGTTTTCCAAACAGGCACTCTATATTTTAAAGACCTTCAAAGATTTCTATTTCTTTGCTGTCATTTGTCAACTTTACAATAGCTTTCTTTTTCTTAGCAGTCTTGCCTGACGTTCTTCCACGACGACGAGTCTTACCTTCAAGATTCATTGTATTGACTTTATCAACCTTTGTTCCCTCAAAAAGCTTTTCAACAGCTTCTTTTATCTGGGTTTTTGTTGCATCTGTGTGCACAAGGAATGTGTACGTTTTGTCCTCCATAGCAGACATAGACTTTTCAGTTACAACTGGCTTTAGGATAATATCATAATACTTTAAATCTGCCATTATGCATACACCTCCTCAATCTTAGATACTGCATTCTTAGTAATAATAACTGTATCATATTTTAAGATATCATATACATTAATTGCATTTGTATTAACAGCTTTTACTCCTTCAATATTTCTTGTAGAAAGTGCAACATTTGCATTATCTTCCCCGTCAAGAATTACAAGAGCTTTCTTTACCTTTAATGCATCAAGTACATTTACCATCTTCTTTGTCTTAATCTCATCAAACTTAAGTGAGTCTAATACAAGAAACTTCTCTTCATTTACCCTGCTTGTAAGTGCAGATTTCATAGCACCTGCTTTTTCCTTCTTATTCATCTTAAATGAATAATCTCTAGGCTTTGGTGCGAATACTACTCCACCGCCAGTCCACTGTGGAGCTCTTATAGAACCCTGTCTTGCATGACCTGTTCCCTTTTGTCTCCAAGGCTTTCTTCCACCACCGCTCACTTCTGAACGTGTCTTAGCCTTTTGTGTACCCTGACGTTTATTTGCAAGCTGTAATGTTACAGCCATGTGAACCAAATGTTCATTTACTTTAACAGCAAATACGTTGTCATTTAAATCAATCTTTCCAACTTCGCTGCCTTCCATATTATAAACAGATACGTTAGCCATCTGTGTATTCCTCCTTTCCAAAAGAATTATTTCCCGCCTTTAACGCTCTCTTTTAATACCACACATGCCTTTTTAGGTCCTGGTACTGCACCTTTAACCAAAATAAGGTTCTTATCAGCATCAACCCTTACTACTTCAAGATTCTGGATTGTAACTTTCTCAGCACCCATATGTCCTGGCATTTTCTTACCTTTGAACACGCGGCTTGGATCAGAACATGCACCATTTGAACCTGCATGTCTGTGGAACTTTGAACCATGCCCCATAGGTCCTCTGTGCAAACCATGTCTTTTAATTGCACCTTGGAACCCTTTACCCTTTGATGTTCCTGTTGCATCAACTTTGTCGCCTGCTGCAAAGATATCAGCCTTAATCTCCTGACCTAGAGCATACTCTTCAGCGTTTTCAAATTTAAATTCTTTCAGATACCTTTTACCAGAAACACCCGCTTTTGCAAAATGTCCCTGTTGTGGCTTATTTACGCCATGAATTCTCTTTACTTCTTTTCTGCCGACAGCATCCTTTGTGATAATCTTGTCCTTCTTATCAACAAAGCCCACCTGAACAGCACTGTACCCATCATTTTCTGCAGTCTTTACCTGTGTTACATAACATGGACCTGCTTCAAGTACAGTAACCGGAGTTAATACTCCGTTGTCATTGAAAATCTGTGTCATACCGATTTTCGTTGCCAAAATACCTTTTTTCATTATTATATACCTCCTGTTAATCTACAGCGGATTTTAACATTCTGTGACATTAAAATCATTCTAGCCAGATGGCTGATAAACTAATTACTTTTCTTTCATTTTAAGAACTACAGCTACACCTGATGGCATCTCCATCTTTGTAAGAGCTTCTATGGTCTTTTGTGTAGGAGCAATGACATCAATCAATCTTTTATGTGTCCTCTGCTCAAACTGCTCTCTTGAGTCCTTATATTTGTGTACTGCACGAAGAATTGTAACTACCTCTTTCTTTGTAGGAAGAGGTACTGGACCGCTGACCTTTGCTCCAGTCTTTTTTACCGTCTCAATAATCTTTCCAGCAGCATGATCAATCTGATTGTGGTCATATGCCTTGAGTGTAATTCTCATAATATTTGTTGCCATAAAAAAAGCCGCCTCCTTTTCGCACTTTTACAGACATTTATTTAGATAGAAATATCCTTGTCTGTTAATTTCAGCACAACAAGCGGTGACTGTACACTTATCCGGGTGTGTCTTGTTCTAATCAAAATACATTAATCAAGCACAAAAATACCCTATAAAATTTCGTAATAACTTTACGAATTTCTCTAATTATTGTACAGTGACTTGTCGCCAGTTTTCCTAACTTGACATTCGCTCCACAGAAAACCTGTTATATATACAACAGCAACCTCATGCTTCACAGCTATCAATGTCACAGCAGTTGCTAGTATACACTCTTTTTAAGACTTTTGCAAGCATTTTTGTAAATTTTTTGAAAATTTTACAAATTTGTTGTAATTCAGCCTCAGGACGTATTTGAAAATTGCTTTTTATGGGGAGTGCAAACCGTGGGAATGAACAAAATATAATATAGACAAAAAGCACCGATAAATATCGATGCTTTTTGTTAAGCTTATACATTATATTCTAGTCATTATGCTCACTATAGTCTTCCAGATCATTAACTGCCTGCTCATACTTTTCTAAAATCACTTTTTGCATTATTTCACGTGTTTTTGAATTAATAGGATGTGCTATATCCCTAAATTCACCATCTCTGGCACGTCTGCTCGGCATTGCGATAAACAACCCTTTATCACCATCAATAACTTTTATGTCATGAACTACAAATTCATCATCTAAAGTCATTGAAACTACTGCCTTCATCTTCCCTTCTTTCGTGATTTTACGTACTCTTATGTCTGTTATTTCCACCTAATTAACCCCCTTTGGTTGTTCGGAAAAATTCCTTACCTATAGTGCGTATCTTTCATTCTTTTCTACAATAATCTTAATCTCGCCATTTTCACCTTTGTAATCAGAATTGGCGCGTATTGTATCCCTGCTCTCCATAATACAGTTTTCAATATGAGTATTATCACCTATATACACATCATTTAATATGATAGAATTCTTAATTGAACAGTTATTGCCAACATATACATTTTTAAACAGTATTGAACCTTCAACATTTCCATTAATAATACATCCACTCGAAACAAGGCTGTTTTTAACTGAAGAACCATTGTTATATTTTGCAGGTGGTAAATCTTGTACTTTTGAGTATACATTTGGATACTGCTTAAAGAAGTAATTGCGTACATCATCTTTTAAGAAATCCATATTTGTACTAAAATATGACTCTACTGATGAAATATTGCTCCAATATGTGTCAATAGGATATGCATATACTCTCTTTATACCTTTGTATCTTATAAGAATATCTTTTACAAAATCATATCTTTCCTCTTCCACTGATTTCTCAATCAGCTCAATCAACTGTCTACGACGTACAATATATATACCGGCAGATACCTGATATCCCTCAGCACTTATAGGCTTTTCTTCAAAATCTGTTACCCTTCCATCAGAGTCTGTCTTTATAACTCCAAAACGACTTGGATCATCCTGTCCCTGTATGTTTGCTGTGACCACAGTAAAATCTGCTTTTTTAGCTATGTGATATTCAAGTACCTTTGCATAATCAAGCTTGTAGATACCATCACCTGAAGCTATTACAACATATGGCTCGTGACTATTTTTAAGAAAATCCAAATTCTGTGCTATCGCATCTGCTGTACCCCTATACCAATAACTATTATTAGGTGTAGTAGTTGGTGTAAATATATAAAGTCCGCCCTGCTTTCTTCCGAAATCCCACCACTTTGATGAATTAAGGTGTTCATTCAATGATTTTGCATTATATTGTGTGTATACTGCAACTTTCTGTATATGTGAATTACTCATGCTGCTGAGTACAAAATCAATACTACGGTACCCTCCCGCAATAGGCATAGCTGCCACTGCACGCTTATTTGAGAGTTCCTTCATCCTGCTGCTGTTACCTCCAGCTAATACAATACCTATTGCTCTCATATCTTCTCACCTACCTTAATTAAAGTCTCACCGCTTTCAAGTATTCCTCCTGGATAATCACTTATGTCTGTAACACCTGAAATAGCAGTGTTTTTTCCTATCTGAACATTATCAGGCACTATACTGTCCTCGCCAATAGTTACCAGTCCAAATGAATATACATCAGGTTTAATCTTATTAGGCACATCTTTACCTGTACCAAGCACACAACTTGAGCCTATCTTTACTTTCTCTGCTATAATTGACTTATCAACTACTGTATTGCTTCCAATCTCAGCATCCGTCATTATAATAGAATCTCTTACTATTGCTCCAGGAGCTATATGAACACCTGAACCAATTACTGAATTGTGAACTTCACCAAATATCTCGGCGCCCTCACCTATAATTGCTTTGTCAATTACAGCATTGCCTGAAATATATTGCGGTGTAATATTATCGCTCTTTGTATATATCTTCCAAAATTCCTCATACAAATTAAATATCGGTATAAGGTCAATAAGCTCCATATTGGCCTGCCAATATGAACCAAGTGTTCCTACATCTTTCCAATATCCGTTATACTCATATGCAAAAATCCTCTTACCCTGCTCATAGCAGTATGGGATAATATGCTTACCAAAATCACATGACGGCTGGTCTTTTAGCTTAAGTAAAGAATCCCTAAGTACAGGCCATGAAAAAATGTAAATACCCATAGATGCAAGATTACTGCGTGGATGCTCAGGTTTTTCTTCAAACTCAAGAATACGCTTGCTTTCATCAGTTATAACTACACCAAAACGACTTGCCTCTTCCATAGGTACAGGTATAGTTGCCAGTGTAACATCTGCCTTACTTGCTTTATGGAAGTCAAGCATAACTTCATAATCCATCTTATAAATATGATCTCCTCCAAGTATAAGAACATATTCCGGATTATAATACTCCATGTATTTCATATTCTGGTATATGGCATTTGCTGTACCTGTATACCATTCACTGCTATTGCTTTTCTCATATGGCGGCAATATTGACACTCCGCCAACATTCCTATCCAAATCCCATGGTATACCTATACCTATATGCGTATTCAGACGTAACGGCTGGTACTGTGTCAGTACACCAACTGTATCAACACCTGAGTTAATACAATTACTAAGTGGAAAATCAATAATCCTGTACTTACCTCCAAAAGCTACCGCTGGTTTGGCAACATCAGCTGTAAGCACGCCCAGACGTGAACCTTGTCCGCCTGCAAGTAACATTGCTATCATTTCTTTTTTAATCACGCGATCACCCCCGTTGTATTTATATGGAATATACTTCTTTAATCCGAGAAAAATCTCAATAAATATTATTGACATCCATATTAAATAGTATTTACTTTCTTACGAATGTATTATAGCATATCATTAACAAATTGTGAATAAATTTTACTAAATTTTGAAATTTTTTTTACATTTTTTATGCAATTTGTATACATTACCAAAATGTGCCATAATTTATGTGCAATTTTACTAAAAGCATTTTTAGCAATTGTATTTTCCGCCACATCTACTATAATTAAAAATAGTATGTTATAATACATTTAATATTATAACATAATTAATGACAATAACTAGCTATTAGTTATTGCTAACCACAATTATTTCATAATATAATATAGAATAGGACGGTGTCACTATGTATCATATTGATCTGAAAAAACCATGTAAAGCATATTTTATCGGCATTGGCGGAATAAGCATGAGCGGTTTCGCACAACTCTTTCATGAATATGGTTTTACCGTATATGGCTCAGATAAGACAGAAAGTAAAATAACAAAACATCTATCATCACTGGGTGTCCATATAATATATGGACAAAATGCTTCAAATATAACTAAAGACATAGATTTTATAGTATATACTGCGGCTATACATCCCGATAACCCTGAATATATAGCCGCAAAGGAGCTTGGCATACCTATGATAAACCGCGCTGAAATGGTTGGGCAGGTAATGAAGAATTATGTCAACTCAATAGCTGTGGCTGGCACACATGGGAAAACCACAGCTACTTCCATGCTTTCACATATTTTTCTTGCAGCAGATAAAGACCCTACTATATCTGTAGGTGGAATACTTGATGCAATTAACGGAAATATACGTGTAGGTCATTCAGACAACTTTATCACAGAAGCATGTGAATACACAAACAGCTTTTTGAAATTCTATCCTACCGCAGGCATAATCTTAAATATTGATGCTGACCACCTTGATTTTTTTAAGGACCTTGAAGATATACGTAGCTCTTTCAAAAAATTTGCCAGGCTGATACCTGAAAATGGTATACTTGCTATAAACAGTACTACTGATAGGCTTGATGAAATCACATCTGACCTTCAATGTAAAATTGTAACCTTTGGCATTGAAAATAGTGCTGATTACACAGCTGAAAATATCTCTTTTGATGAAAATATGTGTGTCTCATTTGATTTAAAGGATAAAGAAAATCATACAAGCTGTCATATTGTCCTCAATGTTCCTGGCAGGCATAACATAGAAAATGCACTTGCTGTAGCTGCTATTGCCAAATTTTACAACATTCCTGATGATATAATAGCCAAAGGACTTAATTCATTTGGTGGAACAGGGAGACGTTTTGAATTAAAAGGTACATTTAACGGGGTAACTGTTATAGATGACTATGCCCATCACCCAACGGAGATAAAGGCAACTCTTACAACTGCTGCCGATTATCCACACAAACATCTCTGGTGTGTATTTCAGCCACATACATACTCAAGAACTATTGAGTTTCTTCATGAATTTGCTGATGCTCTTTCTATTGCTGAAAACGTTGTGCTTACAGATATATACGCTTCAAGAGAAGTTGATACAGGAATCGTATCCTCACTTAATCTCAAAGAAGAACTTGCAGAACTTAATAAAGAAGCATATTACTTTCCTTCATTTAAAGAGATTGAAGAATTCCTTATTAAGAAATGTCAGCCAGGTGATTTAATTATCACTATGGGCGCAGGCGATGTAGTAAATATAGGCGAGGACTTACTTAAATAGCAAAGTATAGGCTCCACAGCCAGCTAACTAGTATAACGTTTCCTTAATCCCCATATACTTAGTGCTTGATATTTTTGTCAGCGCAAGGCGGAGGAAGGAGGCAATGCGGTGGCATTGTTGACTGACGACAACGCAGCGATAGCGGAAATAGCAAGTACTAAGTGTATGAGTGACTAAGAAACGTTGTACTAGTATAATCCAATTTAATTACCTTATCTTTTGGTGAGTATGCTTTTTTGAGAGTGCAGGTGTAAAAACGTAGGCGTAGCGGGCTACGTTGAGGATTTTACGCCTGTGCTATCGGAAAAGCAGACCAGCAAAAGGTATGGTTAATTAAATCGGGTTGTACTAGTTAGTATACCGTTGCGATTACAGCACTTCCCTATTAAACAACATAAAACAAAAGCTAAACTGTAGCGACAACTATAACTATAATAGTAATTAATCAAAAGGAGGAAATTATGGATACGTTATTAAAATGCTCAAGCTGTATGCCTTCTGTAACATATATCTTTAATACATTTATTGATAATTATATGATTGCAGCAAACGGAAGCTATGTCAAAGTATACCTCTTCCTATGCAAATGTATACAGTCTGGCGATACAAACATATCAGTTTCTGCACTGGCTGATATGATGGATAATACTGAAAATGATATTATACGTGCGCTTAAATATTGGGAAAAAAATAATCTTATATATATATCAAGAAATTCCCAAAACGGGCAGATGACAGGAGTTGAACTGCTAAATCCCGGTACTGCTTCTAAAAACGCTGCCAAGAATCTTAATAATTTACCACTATCGCAAAATAGCACTTATGAACACAATACTTCAAATATATCAAAAAGCGATGCATACACTCAAAATAATGCTACTGCCAAAAGTAATACAGACATACCAAAAAATGACAATTATACTAATAATGATTTGAATACATTAAAAAATAGCACTTCTGAAAACAATAATTTGAATACACCAAAAAAGCCTGTTGTAAATAAGAACAATTCAAATCAAACTAACAATACAACTAGTATAGAAGAAACAGAAAACTCTAATAATATAGTTGCTGCAACAGATGCTCCTGCTGATTCATCTGTTTCTGACAATAATCAAACAGAGAAAAAAAACGGAGCATACATAGAAATTAATATAACTAAAGAACAGGCACAACAGCTCGCCAACAATACAGAATTCAACTGGATATGCCGTGTTATAGAAAAATACCTTAACCGCCCTTTAAGCTCTAAAGAAATTCAGCTTATTTCATATTTGTATGATAACCTTAATTTTTCAGTTGATTTATTACTACATTTATATGAATATTGTATCTCACTTGGAAAAACTAATGTAAATTATATTCAGGCTGTGGCTATATCATGGGACGAGCAAAATGTAAAAACACCAGAAGAAGCGAAATCTGTATCAGTTAGTTATAATTCTGCACATACATCAATATCCAAGGCATTTGCACTTGGACGCCCTCTTGCAGTTATCGAAAAGCAGTTCACACATAAATGGATGAATGAATGGAATATGGATTTATCTGTTATACTTGATGCATGCAGCCGTACTATGTTAAAATTGCAGAAAGCTGATTTTAAATATGCAGATGGCATACTTGACAACTGGCACAAAAAAGATGTACATACATTACAAGATGTTAAAAAGGCAGATGAACTCTATGCCAAAAATAAAGCTGAACAGAAAAAAAATAAAACTGCTCAAAAAGCTACTGCAAAACCACAAAATAAAAACCAATTTAACAACTTTCAACAAAGAGGAACTTCTCAATCAGATGTTGATGAGTTGGAACAAAAACTTCTTAAGCGTGGATAATACAGACATGCTTCTCACATTAAATACATTATGACAGGAGATTTTTATGGGAATTTCAACTACGCAGTATCAGAATATTATGTATGAATATGATATGACACGTTTAAAAAACAGCCATATTATTGATGAACGCTATGAAAAGCTTTGTACACTATTTCCAGAGCTTGAAACCATTCAGCACGAAATAATTAAAATTTCAGCGAATCTGGCTCGTTTATCACTATTTTCCCAAGAAGAAACAAGTAATGAAAGTTTTTCATATATTAATAGAAGAAACGCTCTCATTCAAAAGAAAACAAAACTTTTAACTGATAATGGTTATCCTGCTAATTATCTTCTGCCAATATATGAC
>CAMWXG010000010.1 GCA_947178155.1 uncultured Lachnoclostridium sp. | reverse complement strand
AAACTCGTATTTTGGGCATAAATCATGCCAAAAATCCTCGAATTTAATCAGCTGTAAATAGTAACTAAAATCCCCACTTTTTTTTACCAAAAGCACTTTACAAATCCATCGAAAAATGCGGTGCTTCGCACCTATTGATTAATATGAACCGCCACTTGCGACAACAATCTTTTTTGATATGGAGGCGATTTTTATGTCACCTGTTAACTGTGGCAGTCATTCCGACTACCAAAATTTTGTTGCTGTTAATCTTCGTAAGTATTTACGGAAGTTGCAAAAGGAGACCAAAGTTTAAATGTCCCTAAATTAGCAGAAAAAACGGTTGCATTTACTGCACCTGCGACAATCCATGCTCTGATGCAAAATACGGACGTACTGTTCATTTGGTTATGAATGATAAGCCAAGATTATTTAATAACCCACCAAGAAACAGTAAAAAATGGAAACTGGAATACAATGCAAGAACATCTGCAGAACGTTCAAATAAGCGTGAGAAATTAGATTTTAAATTAGAAGACGGCAGACACCCCTCTACTAAAATGTGATACTGCCGTCTCTATCACATCCTGATGTTACAGCATCTGGATACATGGGATTTGCCATCTAAATCGACACCGCTAAAATTGATTTTGAATAAAACATAATCCTATGGACTATAATACTACATTTTAAAACATAGTACCAGCTATGTCTATTTCTCACGCAATTTTTTCGTTCTACACATAACATTTGCTTTTCAAAGTACGCTAGCAGAGTTTAGCTGGCATGAACACTCAAGATTCCGAGAGTTCATACAACAAAAAGCATTTTATTAATCCATGTTATTTCTCAACCTCTGATACAATTTCTCACTTATCCGTATCCCACTTTCCTTCAGCCTCTCAATACATTCTTCCAAATCTTCCTTTGTCAGCATCCTCTCATCAAATGCCTGTGTCAGAATTCCAATCGTACCAGTAATTGTTATGCTCATTTTCTTAGCAACTTGCCTACCCTTGTGCTCGTCCATCAACAGTACATCCGAATGCTTTTCATCTGCCAAAATAATTGCTTCACTTTCCCCGCCATCTAATCCAGTAAAATTCCGCAATATGGTAACGGATTTCTCATTGTCCACTTCTTCCACATAAAGATATTCACATTCTTGTACTATTCTTACTTCTTCAGAAAATACTTCATTCTCTGTCAACTCCTGATATACTGCCTCTGGAATATAAACAACACCAAACAATTTCTGTAGCAATTCCAACTGTCCTGCTTTCATCAGTGAAATAATCGGTGTGGTATCTGAAACAACAATCATACAGTCACACCTCTTAATTTTTTCAATACTGCCAAATCCTCTTCAAATTCTTCTTCCGTTTCATCAAAATACGGCAGACCTAACTTGCCATACAATGTAATCAAGTCAATCTTATGAAGCCCAAGCATTTCTGCTGCTTTTCCATGAGACATGACACCACTTTTGATATAAGGATAGACCATCATTGCATTTCTTGTTATTTGTGCCTCTTTATCCTCCAGCACTGTATATGGTATAATTTCCTCCGGCACATCAATTTCTACCTTTGTCATTGTCATAGCAATCATCTCCTTACTTTTACAAATATACTTCTATTCATATTATACACTTTTCGCCTTATCCTTACAACAAAAAAGTCAATAATTGAACCACTTGAAAAATTCCAACGTTACTATCCACAGCCAAATTAGTTGCACACCAATAAGAGTGGCATAACTTTTCCACTCTTATCATTTTATTTTGTTGTCCCTGTTTCATGAAGTCTGTCAAATGTATCTGTAGCAGCTATCAATGCCATAAGCACTTCTTTGTTTATATGTTTTGCATTATCACTTTCTTATTCTCTTTTTTAATATCTTCATATCTCATTATATAATATGGTATTAAGAAATACAATTGATTTTGAATAATGTCATCTTCTATATAATTTTTTTAAATAGCCTATCTTTTTTCCGTTCTGCATTGTTATACTTAATAGATGTGTGAAACGTTCCATACATTACAAATGAGAGAAGGAGAAATTTATGGATGCGGATTTTCTTTTAATCAGAAAAATGAAACAGGGCAATGATAGTGCTTTTGACCAGTTTGTACATAAATATTATGGAGAAATCCTGAAATACTGCAATTACCACTGTCATGATACAGAATATGCAAAAGATTTGACGCAGGAAACTTTTCTCAGGTTTTTTATAAATTTATCTGAGTACCATTACAAAGGAAAAACAAAAAACTATTTATATACAATTGCCGGCAACCTTTGTAAAAATTTCTATAAAAAGAAAAAAGATATGCCAATGGAAGACACAGAACTGGAAAACGCATCTTTTACAGACAAAAACCAGCTGGATACAGTACTTGAGCATGTAATGCTCGAAGCTGCTATACAAAAGCTTCCAAAAGAATTAGAGGAGGTGGTAATCTTATATTATTTCCAAGAGCTTAAACTTACAGAAATTGCCAATATACTATGCATAGGGCTTCCACTTACAAAATACAGGCTGGGACAGGCAAGAAAACGCCTTAAACAAATACTTGGAATGGAGGGATCTTTATGAGCCTAAAAAAATTAATGGCAAAATACAGACAAGACATCATGGTTGTGGCAGATGAAGAAGAAATCATTGATACCATTTGTAAATCAAAAGAAATATTTTACCATAAAGAACAGGAAAAATTGCTGTCATACCATGAATTCCTGTATGCACAGTTTAAAACAATTCATAAAAAATGGTGGCTGTTCCAGTTCTTTCTTTTAGTAGCAGCAGAAATTGCATTTAATGCATCAAATGAAGAATATTATGTACGCAGAGGACTTGGAATAATAGGTGTATTATTTGTTGTACTTGTAATTCCTGAGTTATGGAAAAACCGTACTTGTCATTGTATGGAAATTGAAGCTTCTTCTTTCTATTTTTTGAAACAGATTTATGCTGCACGTATTTTCTTATTTGGGATTACTGATGTATTTCTATTAACAATCTTCTGTCACAGCCTGCATAAGAATTTCTATTTTACAGTAATGGAACTAATGATACAATTCTTGTTTCCGGCAGCAGTCACAGCTTGCATATGTTTCTGGACGCTGTGCAGCAGGCATTTTCTAAATGAAATTGCATCTGTACTTATCTGTCTTATGTGGAGTACTATATGGTGGCTGATTACATCATCAGAGAAAATTTATAAAAATGTTGTACATCCGATATGGATTTGTCTTTTTATAGGATGTATTTTATTTTTAGCTATTGCAATATATAGAACAATACACAACTGTAACAAATACTGGGAGGTAGATTTTAATGGAATTAAAAGTAACTAATTTAACAAAAAAATATGGCAGTTTTACTGCTGTAAACAGTCTGGATATTACAATGAATAATGGCGTATATGGGCTTCTTGGAATAAATGGTGCCGGCAAAACGACATTTATGCGAATACTTTGCACGCTTATGCGCCCTACATGCGGGCAAATCACATGCAATGGACAGGAAATTTTTTCTATGGACGGGCAATACAGGAGAATACTTGGGTATCTGCCACAGGATTTTGGATTTTACCCTGATTTTACATTACAGGACTACCTGCTTTATGTTGCTTCAATAAAAGCATTACGTCCTGCTATTGCCAAAAAAAGGGTTAAAGAACTTATTGAAAAGACTGGTCTTGAAAAAGCAGTTCATAAAAAAATGAAAAAGCTGTCTGGAGGAATGAAAAGGCGTGCTGGAATTGCACAGGCAATGTTAAATAACCCAAAAATCCTTGTGCTTGATGAGCCTACAGCAGGACTTGATCCAAATGAACGTATCCGTTTTCGTAATTTAATAAGTGAGCTTTCTGAAGACCGCCTCGTGCTTTTATCCACACATATTGTTCCAGATGTGGAATATATAGCCAATGAAATCTTATTAATGAAGGATGGAATGTTTATCAAACAGGGAACAACAGAACAGCTTATTGCCACAATGGAAGAAAATGTATGGAAATGTCATGTAGATAAAAACAAAGTCCCATGGCTCATGAAAAATCACAGGATTTCTAACCTGAAAACAGATTCTAATGGAGTACAGCTTAGGATAATCTCGAAGGAAAAGCCTGTTCCTGATGCAGTTATTGAAGAGGCAGTACTAGAGGATGTTTTTTTATATTATTTTGGTGAAAAGGATGGTATGGAAAATGCTGCAATATGAATTAAAAAAAATATTTTTAAAACCTGTCAATAAAATAATTCTTCTATTACTTTTAGTAGCTACCGTGGCTGGAAGCTTTTTAGCAATACGTGATGTAAAATATTACAGAAAAAACCAGCCTCCTCTTTCCGGCACTTCTGCTGCAAAATATTTAAGAGAAGAACAAAATAAGTGGAAGGGGCCTGTTACAGAAGATGTTATTAAGCATATTATTAAAGAAAAGAAAAAAATAAACAGTTCTAATGAACCAGAAGATGCAAAGTTTGCCATGTCACAAGGCTTTCATGATATTACCTCGCTTATTTCTGTTGCATTTTCAGAACCTGGGGAATATGATTATTATTTATGTGATTCAATTTCCCCTGAAAAAGCCTCCAAGCTTTATGAAAGAAGAATTTCACGTTTAAAGAAAGAAATAACAAAGATAGAGGAAGGTCTGGAAGGTTCTTTTTCCAAAAGTGAGAAAGAATTTTTATTAAATCAATACAATAATTTTAAAACTCCTCTTTATTATGAATATGCCGAAGGATGGAAGGCTCTTTTAGATTCACAATATCTTCCAACACTTATGATTATCACTATTGTAATTATCGCTTTCTTTGTATCCGGAATCTTTTCTGACGAATTTCGCACCAAGGCAGATTCTATATTTTTTTCTTCCATGCTTGGAAGAAACAAGGCAATTTTAGTAAAAATAAAAGCAGGCTTTCTGACAGTTACTGTAATATACTGGCTTACTATGCTGCTTTTCTCTGCTATTATCCTTGGTATGCTTGGAATCGGCGGCGCAGGCTGTATGGTACAAATTAACTTTTCAAACTGGGCATGTATGTACAATATAACTTATCTACAGGACTGGATTTTAAGCATGTTTGGCGGTTATGTCGGAAATCTGTTTATATTAACGCTTTCCATGCTTGTATCTGCCAAAAGCAGGTCTTCTGTAATTGCCATAACAATTCCATTTTTCTTATCATGTGTACCAATGTTTTTAGGAAGAGTTCCTGCATTAAAGAATATTGTAACTCTTTTTCCTGATATGCTGCTTCGTATAAACAAATTTCTGGGTGACTTTATATTTTTTGAAATTGGCGGTAAAGCATTTGGAATCTTTACAATCTTGATTCCGGCATATCTGCTGCTGTTTTTTATAACACTTCCTATATTGTATTATAGTTATAAAAAGCAATAATTATTTTCACATACAAACTTACCGCCTGTCAAATCAGGCGTAATACATAAAATCCCAAAATACAGGATTTAAAGCCGCAATATATAAAGTTCTAAAACAAATTTTATATATTGTGGCTTTGTACGACTGCTTAATATAATTTTATCGGTATTATAATAAGCTCTCAACCTCTCTTTTATAAGCACTTTCTGTTATTTCGTCAAAGAGTACCCATTCTACTAAATCAAACTTTCCCTCATTTTTGCTAAGAAATTCCAATGTTGTATTAATTGCAATTTTTGCAGCAGGCTCTATTGGAAAATGATATATTCCTGTTGAAATAGATGGAAATGCGATAGTTCTTATATTATTTTCTACTGCCAGTTTGAGTGAGTTATGATAACATGAAGCCAGCAAATCTGCTTCTCCTTTATTACCACCGTTCCAAACAGGTCCTACCGTATGTATAACATAGTCACAAGGCAGGTTATAACCTTTGGTTATTTTTGCCTGACCTGTTTTGCAGCCATGTAATGTACGGCACTCTGCCAAAAGCTCTTTTCCTGCAGCACGGTGAATCGCACCATCTACGCCTCCACCACCTAAAAGACTTGTATTTGCTGCATTTACAATACATTCAACATCTGTAACCTTTGTGATATCTCCCCTAATTGTTTTAATCATTACAATTATACCTCGTTTTCCTTAAATTTTAATGCCACTATCAAAATCAATAAAACATTAATAAATAATTTACAATAAACTTTTCCTTCTTTATATTATCATCCTATTACACATAATTAATATCCCCAATTACATCCTTCAGCATTACCTATATTCCCCGGATAATAAAAAGAAATAATTACATCAGGTTTATACATGTCCAAAAAATCACTATTAACAGCATTAACTCCAGTTACATAAAGATAGAAAATATCATAAGTTTCAAGTCCCTCTTCAAATAACTTCTCCCTAAAGTCTACAGTTTCTATATTACGTTCAGACATCGCTGATTTAATCTTGTCTAACTTTATTACTCCATTCATTTTCTGCTGACCTGCTAAATTGCTTACAAAACCATTTAAATTTACATAATTGTATTTCAGCCAAAAGTTTGAAATGTAATCTGTTTCAAATTTACTGTCTGTTGAAGCATTCCATTCATTATAATCAATTTCATCTTAAATTAAAAGACAAAACAATTTCCTTTTATTTGCATCTATATCTATTTACAAATAAAAGGAAATTTTAAAATTTTGTCTACATAAAAGCACTATAAGATTTAAGAATCCCATTCCTCAGAATCTTCATATTCTTCCTCATCTTCATCATAATATTCTATATCCTCAGACTTAGCATCTTTTTTCTTCTTTTTCCCAGAATATTTATCAATAAGCTCAGGCACCATATCAAGTATCTTTGTAATACCATCTTGATTTTTGACATTTACAAGCTTAGTCTCGCCATCTTTTATTACCAGTATTGAGCTTGGCTGAACCTTGCCTCCCATACCTCCTGCACCATTTTCTTTTACTGCTTTGTCATGATTTGAAAAAGCTCCTGCTGCCACACCAAAGGTTACATCTACCAAAGGCAATATTATTGTACCATCATCAAATTTCACTGCATCTCCTACAACTGTTTTTGTTGTCAAAAATCCCTCCATTCCCTTGAAAAGAGATTCTACTGTTGAACTAAAGTCGCCCATTATAATTCCTCCTTTATTCTCATTGCCTCTTTATAGAAGCTTTTCCACTCTTTGCTCATAATTATACCTAATGCAATCCTGATTAGTGCAAATATCCTTATCTTCCCTGCTACCTCAAGTCTTCCTTCCAGAATCTGTCTCTCAAAATCAGGAGTTACATTTATCATCATCCCTGTAACTGCCATAAATACAGCAATACCACCAAGTATTTCTCCTGTTAAGCATGGATCACCCATTCCAAATACTATATCACTTTTAAGCTTTCTTGGTTTTAGCTTTTTTAATAACTTTAACACATTACCACGAACAATGCAAATAATCCCTTTAACATATTCTGAAAAAATAAATTCCTTTATAATAGAAATCTTATTCTTAATATCTATCGCTTTATCCTTTAGCTCTGATAATTTATCTTTTGCTTCTTTCAATGTATCAATACATTTTCTGATAAACAAAACAATTTCTTCCAGTTTATACCTTATACCTTTTTTTCTACCCTCAGTACTATCATTATTATAATCTTCTTCTATGTCTTCTTTTTCTAAATCTTTTTTATCCGCTACTTCTCTTTTTAAAATTTCTTTTTCTGAAAGCTTTTCATCTCCACGGTCTAAACTTTTTTCATATGTACCTTTTCTGTATATTTCTCCATTATTTTTTTCATATGTATCCTCGTCATATACTTTTCTCCTATTATCTTCCTTATGTTCTATACTGTCATTCTTTTTCTTCTTTCTTCTAAACAGACCTGCTGCCTTAATTAAATCTATCCCAAATAACCTTATCTTATAACGAGGTTCACCATCTGTATAAACAAAAGCAACATGTATTATACTAAGCAGCCATGAAGCCCTTAATTTTACTTCTATATCCTCATGCTTTTCTATATATGCTTTATACCTTATTGGCACAAACAAAATAAGCCCGACAAGGAGTATTAAAAAAAGCAAGATGCAAAGTATAATTAATAAAACTTTACCAATAAATGCTAAAACTGCACCCATATCTGCCTCCCTGTCTTCTATTCAAAAAACTCTCTTAATGCTTCAGGGCTTATATAACCTTTTGAACTATATATATCCCTCACTATCCTTCCCACTATACTGACGGCACTGTCCCAATCTGCTGCCATGCCTATTATCTCCAAACCCATAAGCCTGCGATACTTGAACCAAAGCTCCCTTGAAGAATATATATCCATAAGATTATTATTATTGGCTGGTAATGTTATACAATAACATGCCTTTACTACTTTTTTCCTCTCAACTATTCTTCGATATTTATAGGGACTTTTGCATACTTTATCATCCATATAAATTTTCTTATTCCATATAAACATAGCAGCAGTCCTTTCAAAAAATAATAATCTTATTCCAGCATGATTTCCATAATAAGCTGTTTTGACACATACTTTTCTGCCTCGTCATCACATTGTTCTAATGAAAAATGGATATAATCCATAATTCCATCTAAGCCCTCAAATAGTATAGGCATAGTCTCAAGACTCCTTGACATTACTGCCCTCCTTACAAAACGGTTTCTGCCCTTAAAGCTTTCTTTTAAATCATCTATAATCCTTGTGGTAGTCTCTTCTGCCATTTCTTCTGTAATTGTAACTCCCTTTATAGTCTCTTCAAGGTCTGCAAATACACTATTGGAAGTAAGTTTAGCCATACGTTCAAGCATCATAACCTGCTCATCAAAACCAAGCCTTTTAATATTATCCTTTTGCACCTCTTTCAAATCATCAATTGCTGTACTTGCTGCGTACATATCACCCCAATACTTTTCCTGTCTGCCCTCAATAGAAGTAAAATGTTTAGCAAGCCACTCAAGTTTATCATCGTCTTCTCCCTGCTTTATATCTTCTTCACTATCCCATACATCACTTTCCTTCCCCATGAGCAAAGCATTTATACCTCTTATTATCATTCTTATTTTTTGATTAGTGTCTTCATCATCTGCACTATCCAGATAATCCACAGAAACTATTGAAACATATAAAAAGTTAATAAGTTCGCCAATCTGAAGATATAAATCAAATAAATTATTTAACTTTTCTGTATTTGTTTCTAATTTTTCTGAATATATATTATAAAGCTTCTCATCCATATTTTCATAGTCAAGATTCTCAAGCTCATTTAAAAAAATTCCAAATTCCTTAAAATACTTGTCCATATTTTTATTTTTGCACAACATTGTAACAGTACGGAATGAATATTCAAAGCCCTCAAGAGAACTTATATCACCCCCTTTAAGCAATGCCACGCTGTTACGTATTATATTATAATATTTACTTCTTGCCATACGCATAGGAAGCTGTCCTAATATAGAATGTATAACCTCAGCCATTGCAGGCACATCCTTTTTTGCAAGCAAAAAGTTTAAAATATCATCTACAAATTTATCATCATCAGGTACTTTTTCCATATCTTTAAAACGATACTCTATTCGGTTTAAGACATATTCATATATAATAAAAGAATCAACATATTCTGATAATACCTTCATTCTTTCAATTATCTCATCTCTTATTTCAAGGATTTTGTCTGCAAGCTTCCTGCGTTCACAAGAATCAGTCTCCTCTTCAAATGCCTTCTCTACAATTTTATTTACAACATCAGTAATTTCTTTTTCTGATTCTGTCTTAATATATGGATTGATATCCTCAAATACAACTTCACAATATGTGTAGTAATCAAACATAAATTTAAGAGAGGCATAGTTATAATTTAAATTCATACTCTGTTTGATGTACTCTGGAAGCATATCCTCTACATCCTTATTTTTCTCAAGTCTTTTTATACACTCTTTAATTGAAATACTCATAATTAATCTCCATTTCTGCCACAACCTACTATTTTTTTACTTTTAGACTGCAGACGTATCCTTTATTGATATGTTACTGTACTATTAAAGCAGAAGTACCCAGCTTTCAAACCATTTAAGCCACCTTACAGCAAAGTCCGGATTTATTGCCTTTCCTGCAAGCACAGGATAAAACAATATGAAAAGACATATCGCAAGAGCTGTATATACATATGACGCCTTCTTATATACTTCATTATTATCAGCAAGTTTGTACATACTGTATCCAAGCATGACCGTAATAAATGGTACACTTGGGAAATAATGATATATAAAAACTATTCTTGATACCAAAAACCATGGCGCATATTGCGACAAATATCCTATCACAAGAAATGCAGCTTTTCTGTCTCTTTCCTTATACATAAGATAAATCATATAAAGAGATGCGGGTATTCCTGCCCACCATACAAGAGGATTTCCAAAAGCACTTATACCCTCATGAAGCGTTTCTGATATCTCTCCTGAATAATAAAACATTGGTTTAAACATTATAGGCCACTGAAACCACTTTGACGAATAGTAATGTGTATCCTCAAGGTGACTGTGATAATTATACATTGTCTTTTGGGCTTCTATTATCTTTTCTATAAATCCCCTGTCAGTTCCATCATTAAAAGGAATATATGACAATGCATAAATCACTGCCGGTACCACTATAAAGAATATACAGCAAAAACCTATTGTTTTCCAGAACTTATTAAAGAAACCATTTATAATAATTCTGTGTTCAATGCCCTCTGTAGTACCCTTAGGATAATCTACTGCATATAAATATTCCTTATACCTTTTAAGCATCTGTGCAAAGAATATTATGCAAAGCCCTACTGAAGAATATATACCTGTCCACTTGCATGCCCAGCTAAGCCCCATAGCTATTCCACACAAACCAAGCGGCACAAATGTCTTTTTAAGTTCTGTATCATAAAAACTATACCTTGTATAGCAATACATAAAATAATATGACAACATTATAAATAAAGTTACAAATACATCTATTGTAGCAATACGAGTCTGCACAAAGTGCATAAAATCAAATGCAAACAACAGTGTAGTCACAATACTAATCCATGTTTCTCCAAAAAACTTCTTTGCAAAATTATACATAATAGGAAGCATCAAAACTCCAAATAATGTACCTGCAAAGCGCCAGCCAAATGGATTCATGCCAAATATAAGTACGCCACATGCTATAAATACCTTACCTAATGGTGGATGCGTATTTTCATAGCAATACATATGATGTATCATTTCATATGCTGTTCTTGCATGATATATTTCATCAAAATATGTGCTGTTCATATTACTCTTTCTTCCATCAAACATATCCTGCTCATCAAAAAGCGTCTGATAGTCAGAAGCATTGACCGGAAGAATCATATTGCCATCAGTATCAAGAAATACAAGCTCCTGTATACTGTCGCCATAATTAGTTGCAGCAGGTGTAATCCTTATATACCTTGCTGTTATTCCAAAATCCTTTGAATTCCATGCAAACACTGAACCTGCATCCCACTCGCTGCCCTCACTGCAAAATGTAATCCAATTTTCAGGTGACTCCTCATATGCATAATCTATATAATATTTCGGATTTTCTTTGCTTCCTAAGAAGTCCCATAACTGAGAAATACCTACATCGCTTCCCATATCAAGTATTAACTCTCCCTGTTCCACAAGAGAGTAATCAGTCACAGGGGCACTCATATTGCCAAGCCGCACAAAAGCTATAACTGCATATACAACCATAATTGCACACATTGCAATATAATCAGTCCCAGTCATTTTTGCTGGTACAGAAGATGGACATATACGGCTTTTTACATTATTTCTCTTTAACTTCTTCATATCTATGATACCATCTGTTTTCCTTTCCTCATCTTCCTCTGAAATATAATTCCCATAGAGTTTTACAGCAATATATATCATATATATTACTACCAGAAGAACTCCTATTGATATAAATATTGGTACAGGCTCAAACTTATCAAAATTATTCACATCATATACAAAAAGAACATGTGCTATATTATAAAATGCTGCTGCTGATAAAACGGTATACAATATATAAATCTCTTTTCTAAGGCGTATACAATAACACAATATCAAAAGCGCCATTGCAGGGAATATATATCTTTCATGCATACGCACTGAAAACATAAATACATTGGTAACTATAAAAGCACCAATAAAATAATATTTTGATTTATTATTTTTGCTTCGCAGGCTTATTATTAACGAAACTATAACTGTAACTACTATTGCAACCATCCCCCAGTTCTTATAAGTAAGTCCCATTAAATATCCATTCTGGTTTGTCCAATTTAAGCAAAACATTGTCCAGATATTATAAGCATTGACAGAAGCAAACTCATATGAACCAAGTGTATCTGTATACTGTGCAAGTGCCTCTTTAAAACCAAAAGGCATCATTAAAAGCCCTATCATAAGTATAGCTGCAAGCCCTAATCCCAGATTCTTTATAAACTTATTAAAATTAAAATCTTCAAGAAATACAAAATCAATTATGCCACATATTAGTACAGGTGTAAAAATAAGTGTCTGTGGTTTAATAAGTATTCCTACTGCAAACACAAAATAAGCAGGTATAAGCTTTTTTTCAGTAACAAGATAGCACATAAGTACAACAAAAAGTGTAAACACTGCATCGGTTTGTCCCCATACTGCACTATCAAGTATTACAGCTGGACAGAGAAGATATACACCTGCAATTATTACAGCCCCATTATCACGTACTTTTTTGACTGCTGCTTTATAGATAATAAAACCTGTAGCCATGTCTGACGCAATAGCAGGAAGTTTAATAAGTACTAAAGATGCAGCAGAGTCCCATGCCATTCCAAAAAGTGAACGAATTGCCCCTATCAAATATAAAATATACATGTATCCCGGCGGATAATCAGTAAATGCATCTGATTTATAAAAAGCTCCAAAACCGTCTTTAAATACCATGTCACTCCATGATAAAAAACAATTTATATCTGTTTCATAACCCCTGTATGATACAGCAGCTATAAGCCTTACAAGAAGAGCTGCTGCAAATACTATCATAAATACTGTAGAACAGATTTTCTTTCCATCAGTACTATATGATGCTGATGCCCCTCCTTTTTGCAAGGACTGCTTTCTAAAATATCCGCAAACCGGCTTGTAACAAGCAAACATACAAACAATACCAAGTATTGCGATACAGTTTATTGTAGACATATAAAATCCTCCATATCTTAATAACACACTTCCAATCATGCCTGCAAAGCAGTCACAAATAATCTATGAAATACTTCACATGGTCTTTTCATGTGTTAGTTAAACTTCAACTCTTTTTTACATGTTCATGTGTAAATAGATGGTCTGAACAATACTCATAATTTCCTTCGCATTTTGAACAAAATCTAAAGTCCAGTCTGTCGTTGTCAAGCTCTGTGCGTCCGCATATGACACAGCGATGTCTTGGCATATCTGCCCTCCTGCTTGTCTGCCGTTTAAACTCTCTTCTCCTATGTATATCCTTAGGTGATATACGTCTGTAATTCCTTGTTGCCAAAAAGAATATAAGGAAATTGGCAAGCGCAACCACAATTGCCACAGCACTGCTTATATACTGTGCTGAGGCCACATACTCTTCATAAATAAGTAAAACTATACCTCTGTAAAGACTGCTGATAACCTGATACAACATATAAACTCCGTCAAGTATTGCAAGCCACTTTACCTTTATAGGTATGATAAAATACAATAAAAACTGCATATCTCCATTTATAACTGCAAATGCAAAAAACATTGACCAATATATATACTGAAATCCTGAATGGTATACTTCCAAATGCAGTGGTGATATATAAAGTATAAGTGCTGCAAAAATATTTAATATATATCCAAAGAAGAAGTACAAATTAAACCTGAATGTCCCCCATGCCTGCTCTAATGATCTTCCAAACAGGAAGAATAAGTTTACCTGTATAAAGAAAAACAACAAGCTTATAATAAATCCCATTCCCCTTGAAAAACCATATGGCTCAATAAGAAATGTAAAAAGCCTCCAAATCTGCCCATGAAATACAGCTCTCATATTAAGACACAGATAATTATAGTATATTGCCGGATTAAGCATACCTACAACGGCACCTGCCGCATACAATATTATAACATACCTGATTAAATCAGGTATTGCATATCTTCCAAATTTTCTTTCTAATTTATTAAGAAACTTGTCCATAAAAATCCTCCATTTCAAAAACTGTATTATTATGGTATTCAACTTTATTAATTATAATTATAGCTTAAGTCTTTGTCAATCCGCATCTGTAATACATTATGATTTAAATTTTGTATAGTATGGAGTGTTTTTTATCGAATAGGAGGAATTTCCTATCCGATAAAAAACGCATTTACAATGCATTAGTGCTAATAATCGCTATGATGCACACATCTCATGCCATACTACGGGCTCTTGAAAACTTATGTTTTTTATAGTCCTGCGTACAAAATAGTTAAGTCGTCATTCTTCTATTATATGATATGCAACGCCTGCAAGCAAATACATTCTGTCAGGAGAATTCATCTGCCAAAAGACTTCCTCTCCTCCTGATGACCGGTCAAATAAATCCTGAAGGGTATCCCCTGACTGTGATACATATTTAACACGGCTTTTGCCATTATTGCCACCCATGCCATTATTCATATCATAGTCCTGCCTGTCATCATTTCCTGTTCTATCTGTCCTAATACCTAAACCGGCACTTCTGCCAACTTCATTGGTACTCATTCTAATGCCTCCTGAATTTCTTCGTCTGTTTCTATCGTCATCATCATCTCTGTCATACCTATCATCATCGTCTCTATCGTACATATCATCGTCATCATCCCTGTCATACCTATCATCGTCATCATCCCTGTCGTATATATCATCATCATCGTCATCGTCGTTATCATCATCTCTGTCTGGTCTTGAATTTGGACGATTAGGTCTATTTGGTCTGCCACAGTCCATTCCCGGTCTGCACACATTATTTTTGACTGGAATACAAATTGTATCGCCAATTTGCAGATTGTATACATCAACATAAGGATTTGCACGTAATAATATACCAAGTGGTACTTTATGAAGCCTGCTTATACTATAAAGTGTGTCACCCTGTTTTATCGTATGTGTTATACCATCACAATACTCATAATTCATCATAATCCTCCTTTTAATGATGAAAATTTTCAGCTACTTTTCACACCCACACAAAATTCGAGAATTTTTAGCAAATATTTTGTCAAAAATCCGAGTTTAACAGCGCCAAAAGCACTGCTATTACTGGTCACGGAGTGAACAGTAACAATTTTCAAAAAATTCTTCTCTTTATAGTATATTCACATCCTTAAAATAGGTGTTATGGCTAATACTATTTACTTCCACTTGCAATACGTCAAACTTTGTCATATAATAGGTCATTATGGCGAAATACCTTACACTATTAAGACAATCGTTACTATTTGAGCCGCTGTAAACGGCATGGAGGGTAATATGAAACTTGATTACAACACTCTTGGAATTGATATTGGTTCAACAACTGTAAAAATAGCTATTTTAGATAAAGAATCAAATATTATTTTTTCTGATTATCAAAGGCACTATGCGAATATACAGGAAACTCTTGCTTCGATTATAAAGAAAGCTTATGATGAACTTGGAGACTATCCGCTGTCCCCTGTAATTACAGGCTCAGGCGGTCTTACGCTTTCTAAGCATCTTGGCATACCATTTGTTCAGGAAGTTGTAGCTGTCGCAACCTCATTAAAAGATTTCGCCCCACATACGGACGTTGCAATAGAGCTTGGCGGAGAAGATGCCAAAATCATATATTTTACAGGTGGCATCGACCAGAGAATGAACGGAATCTGTGCAGGCGGTACAGGTTCTTTTATTGACCAGATGGCAACTCTTTTAAAAACTGATGCAGCTGGTCTAAACGAATATGCAAAAGAATACAAAGAACTTTATCCAATAGCCGCACGCTGTGGTGTTTTTGCAAAATCAGATATACAGCCTCTCATAAATGAAGGAGCTACAAAACAAGATTTGTCTGCATCAATATTTCAAGCAGTTGTCAACCAGACTATAAGCGGTCTTGCATGTGGCAAGCCAATACGTGGCAATGTCGCCTTCCTTGGAGGTCCGCTTTATTTCCTTACGGAACTTAAACAGGCATTTATACGAACTCTTAACCTTACAGAGGAGCATATAATAGCCCCAAAAAATTCTCATCTTTTTGCTGCAACAGGTGCTGCAATGAATGCCAATGCAGATGTTCAGACAACACTCGGCAGCCTATGTGAAAAACTCTCAAATAAAATTGAACTTGAATTTGAGGTTACGCGTCTTGAACCGCTTTTTAACAATGAAGAAGAATATAATGACTTCCTTAAAAAGCACTCTGAAAAGGATGTTAAAAAGGCAGATTTTAAAACATATAAAGGTGATGTATTTCTTGGGATAGATGCTGGCTCTACTACTACTAAGGCGGCTGCAATCAGTTCAGATGGCTCTCTGCTCTATTCATTCTACAGCAGTAATAATGGCAGTCCGCTAAAGACTACATTAAAAGCAATAAAAGAAATATATTCACTTATGCCGGAAGGTGCAAGGATTGTACGCTCATGCTCTACAGGATATGGTGAGGCTTTGCTTAAATCTGCCCTCCTTCTTGATGAAGGTGAAGTAGAAACAGTTGCACATTATACGGCAGCAGCATTTTTTGAGCCTGAGGTAGACTGTATACTTGATATTGGCGGTCAGGACATGAAATGTATTAAAATAAAGAATGATTCCGTAGATAAAGTTCAGTTAAACGAAGCATGTTCGTCAGGCTGTGGCTCATTTATAGAAACATTTGCAAAATCTCTTAATTATGAAGTTGCCGACTTTGCAAAACTTGCACTGTTTGCTAAAAATCCTATAGATTTAGGTTCGAGATGTACTGTTTTTATGAATTCCAAAGTAAAACAGGCTCAAAAAGAGGGTGCAACTGTTGCTGACATTTCAGCAGGTCTTGCATATTCAGTTATTAAAAATGCCCTCCTTAAAGTAATTAAACTTACTGATCCGAAAGACCTTGGCAAAAAGGTAGTTGTACAAGGCGGTACCTTTTATAATGATGCCGTCTTAAAAAGCTTTGAACATATATCAGGCTGTGAGGCAGTACGTCCTGATATCGCAGGAATTATGGGTGCATTCGGCGCCGCCCTTATTGCCCGCAACCGCTATACAGGCCAGAAAAGCACAATGCTTTCAATAGATGAAATTAACAAATTAAAATTTGAAACCAGCATGTCAAGGTGCAAAGGCTGTACTAATAACTGCCTGCTTACAATAAACAGATTTACAGGCGGAAGACAATTTATATCAGGCAACAGATGTGAGCGTGGACTTGGCAAAGAGAAAAACAAAAATAAAATCCCTAATCTTTTTGAATATAAAAATAAAAGGATTTTTTCACATTATGTTCCTCTGGAAATAGAAGAAGCAGTTCGGGGAACAGTGGGTATCCCGCGTGTTTTAAATATGTATGAAAACTATCCATTTTGGTTTACATTTTTTACCAATCTTGGCTACCGCGTTATATTATCACCAGAATCAAGCCGTAAAATATACGAACTTGGCATTGAATCAATTCCAAGTGAATCAGAATGTTATCCTGCAAAGCTTGCACATGGTCACGTTTCATGGCTTATACGTAAGGGCATTAACTATATATTCTACCCATGTGTGCCTTATGAGCGTCCTGAAGTAGAAGGTGCCGGCAACCACTATAACTGCCCTATAGTTACCTCATATGGTGAAAATATAAAAAATAATGTTGACGAGCTTAAAAATTCGGATATTGTATACCAAAATCCTTTTGTATCATTTGAAAGCGAGGAGATTATTACAAAAAGGCTTTGTGATTATTTTGCAAAAGAAAATGCAATACCTGCTTCTGATATACGCCGTGCCGCTAGTGCAGGCTGGAAGGAAATGCAGGCAGTAAGAGAGGAAATGAGTAACAAAGGCAAAGAAGTCCTTAAATATATGGAAGAAAATAACTGTCATGGTATTGTACTTGCAGGACGTCCATATCATTGTGATCCTGAAATCAATCATGGCATACCTGACCTTATTACATCTTATGGCGTAGCTGTACTTACAGAGGACAGTGTATCAGAGCTTGGAGAAATTGACAGACCTACCATCGTTATGGATCAATGGATGTACCATTCACGTCTATACAAGGCTGCTTCTTTTGCAGCTTCACGAAAAGACCTTGACCTTATACAGTTAAACTCCTTTGGCTGTGGGCTTGATGCTGTTACATGTGATCAGGTAAGTGACATACTTACAAAACAAAATAAAATATATACTGTATTAAAGATAGATGAAGTAAATAACCTTGGTGCGGCACGTATCCGTATACGCTCACTTCTTGCGGCGATTAGTGATAGAGAACGTAAAAACATTGCACCAATAAAAAGTGATACTGCACAACACAGGGTAATTTTTACTGAACAAATGCGTAAAGACTATACTATACTTGTACCACAGATGTCACCAATTCACTTTGACATATTAGAACCGGCACTTGCTTCCTGTGGCTACAACCTGGAAGTCTTAAAATCTGACAACTCATGTATAGATTATGGACTTAAATATGTTAATAATGATGCATGCTATCCCTCACTTATTGTAGTAGGTCAATTTATGCAGGCATTATTATCAGGAAAATATGACTTAAATAAAGTAGCCCTGATTATAACACAGACCGGAGGAGGATGTCGTGCAACTAATTATATAGGTTTTATAAGGCGCGCACTTGAAAACGCAGGTATGGGACATATTCCTGTTATTTCCATGAGTGCTGGTATTGAAAAGAATCCTGGCTTTAAAATCAGTCTTAAAATGGCACACAAAGCTATTCAGGCACTTATATATGGAGATGTATTTATGCGTGTATTATATAAGACACGTCCTTATGAGAAAGAAAAAGGAGCTGCTGACGCTTTACATGAAAAATGGCTTGCTGTTGCAAAAAAATCAGTTGTCAAAGGTGACAAAAAAGAGTTTAATAAAAATATAAAACAAATTATAAAAGAATTTGACGAACTTGAACTCCTTGATATAAAAAAACCAAGAGTCGGCATTGTAGGCGAAATACTTGTAAAATTCCTTCCGCTTGCCAATAACTATCTGGTAGAGTTACTTGAAAGCGAAGGCGCTGAAGCAGTCTGCCCTGATTTAACAGACTTCTTTATGTACAGCCTGTATAATGCAAACTTTAAGGCAGAATATCTTGGCAAAAAGAAGTCTGGTGCATATATAAATAATCTTCTTATAAGATGTATTGAGTATTACCGCAAAACCTCAAATGATGCCTTGCGTGCAAGTAAGCGCTTTAGCCCTACGGTTCCTATTAAAACACTGGCAAAATACGCAGAACCTATAGTATCATGCGGCAATCAAACAGGTGAAGGCTGGTTCCTCACTGGAGAAATGATTGAACTTATACATTCAGATGTACCAAATATAGTTTGCACACAGCCTTTTGGCTGTCTTCCTAACCATGTCGTAGGCAAAGGCGTAATCAAGGAACTTAGAAGCCGTTTCCCTGAATCAAATATAATTGCAGTTGACTATGATCCAGGGGCAACAGAAGTAAACCAGCTAAACAGAATCAAACTTATGTTGTCAACAGCTTTTAAAAAAGTGTGAAAATGAGGTTATTTATGAAAATCTTAGTATACAAATGGGATATTTTCCCTTATGATGATATAATAGATGCAATGAATAAGCAGGGACATGATACTGATGTCCTTGCTTTTGAAATTAAAAATCATGTAAAAGATGATGATTTTAATATGATTCTTTCTAAATATCTTGAAGACGGAAATTATGATTTGGTATTTTCAGTAAATTATTTTACCACAATATCAAACATCTGCCATATGTTTAAAATCCGCTATATCTCATGGACATGTGATGCACCTTTACTAAGCCTTAGACATCCTTCTATCAATAACCCAGAAAATACTATATATGTATTTGACAAAGAAGAATACAATTATTTTTGTAATAAAGGCATAAGTACTATCAATTATCTACCTCTTGCAGGCGCACCTGAACGCGTTGCTAAAAATTTATCAGAAACTCCATTTACAAATTTTAATGAAAATCCAAATAAAAAATATAAATACAGCATTTCCTTTGTAGGAAATCTCTATGATAAAAACAGATATGATGAAATGGAAAATATACTTCCTGATTATTTATGCGGCTATATGGACGCCGCCATCGAAGCACAGCTCAATGTATCAGGAGGAAACTTATTAAAACTTATGCTTACTGATGACATTTTAAATGATATAGAACCATACATAAAACTTGAAAAAGATGATGCATCTACCTCTGATATAAAGCTTCACTTTGCTACAAGCGTACTTTCTTATAAGACTGCTGCACGCATGCGCACAATGTACTTAAATACATTAGGTCAGATAGCAGATGTACATCTCTTTACCACCAGTGATACCTCTGCACTTCATGGGGTAAATATTCACCCTCCTGTAAAATATATGACAGAGATGCCACTGGTCTTTGCTTCAACTAAAATTAATATTAATATGACTATCCCAAATATAGAAAACGGAGTACCCTTACGCATATTTGATATACTATCTGCAGGCGGATTTGTCCTTACAGATTATCGCAGCGAAACTTGTAAGCTTTTTGCCCCGGATAAAGAGATTGCAGTATACGATGGCATTGAAGATATGGCAGCAAAAGCTTCTTACTATCTTAAGCACGCTGATGAACGAGAACTTATTGCAAAAAATGGTTATAAAAAACTTTGCAGTATGCACACATATACAGACAGAATCAAAAAAATGCTGTAAGCACAGCATAAAACCCCTCTGAGAAGAGTGCTTTAATAATTTTCTGCACTCTTCTCAGTTTTTATATTTTTATTTATCAGCTACAATTTTAGACAATTCAAACATAATATGTCTTTCTCTTGTTGACATATTATTTAAATTCTTTTCAAACTCTGAATATACATTATATTCACCGTTTTCACTAACACCTTCTAAACTATCATTACCAAAATACTCTGTACCAATCTCATACTGACCTTCCAAAATATCATTAGGAGTAACTTTCAACACATTGCACATACTAATAAGTGTATCGACTGACATTTTCACACTGCCATTTTCAATATGTGAAATATGCACAGTTGAAAGATTGGTCTTCTCTGCCAACTCAAGCTGTGTATATTTTAAGCCCTTCCGATACTTTTTAATGTTTAAGCCTAACGATTTTAAATTCATTTATACCTCCAAACCCACTAAGGAATTGTCAACAATTTATTGACAGATCCTAAATTAATTATACAAAAATCTACATTTTCTATCAGTAATTAGCATAACAATTTATGTTGAAAATAAGAATAAATCTGCGGGACATCCTTGCCCTGTAAAGGATAGTATGGTAATATTTTTTGAATCATATTCATTTTTATAAAACAAATTGGAGGTTAACAATGAGAAAAAAAGAAATTGACAATATTGTAAACTCACTTTTTGAAGAAAACTGGCATGGTGAAAGCATATCAGAGTTTACACAAAAATTTGACGGCCAATACAGCCATGATCAGATTGAGCGTATACGCTCAAGATATTTGTATATAAAGAAAAAGCTTGAGGCTTCATCAGCACAGGAAAACGACGTGCCTGAATAAAACTCCTCAAGCCTATAATGTGGGAGTTATTTAATTAATCAGCTATCTTATTCATTCCAATTATGATATACATCTTGCACATCATCATCTTCATCAAGAAGGTCTAATGTACGTCTAAGCTGTTTAATATCATTTTCATTTGTAAGTGTTACATAGTTTTGTGGTATCATTGTTATCTCTGCCTCTACCATTGGAAGTTTCTTTTCTTCCAGTGCTTCACGCACAGAGCTAAAATCTTCAGGTGATGTAATTATTTCATATGAATCCTCTTCTTCTGAAAAATCCTCTGCACCTGCATCAAGCGCAAGCATCATTAAATCATCAGATTCTATGTTTATATCATTATCTTCCATTTCTTCTTTTGAAATAATAATCTGTCCTTTTTCGTCAAACATATATGACACACAACCTTGTGTACCAACACTGCCGCTTCCCTTTGTAAATGCATTGCGCACATTTCCTGCAGTACGATTCTTATTATCTGTAAGAGCTTTTACTATAATAGCTGTACCACTAGGGCCATAACCTTCATATGTTACTTCTTCATAATTAATGCCTTCACCATCTCCAGCCGCCTTCTTAATGCCACGCTCAATAGTATCATTTGGCATATTATTAGCCTTAGCCTTTGCTATTACATCCCTAAGCTTACTGTTATTCTCCGGGTCTGCGCCACCCTCTTTAACAGCAACAGCTATCTCCCTTCCGATAATTGTAAAAATTTTGCCTTTCTTGGCGTCATTCTTTTCTTTTTTATGTTTTATATTTGCAAATTTTGAATGTCCTGACATAGCACTTCTTCCTTTCAGTTACTTATTACTCTAATGCCTATATATTCTATCACTTTTTATCTTCACTGTCTATAGACTGCGAATAATTGACTGCTTGTGAATTATTATTCATAAGCCTGCCTATCTTCTCCATAACTTCAGGCACCTCCTCTGTAGATCGTACAGCACACATTACAGTATCATCTCCTGCTATTGAGCCTACCACACCTGATACTTCAAGATTATCAAGAGCTGCTGCAACCGCCATCGCCATTCCTGAAATGGTTCTTATGACAAGTATATTTTCAGCCTGATCCATCCACAAAAATCCATCCTGAAGCACTCTTGCATACTTGGCATATAAATTTGCCTCTTTCTCCTGAATCTGTGTATATTTTTGATGTACACCGTCTACTGTCACCTTTGTCAATTTAAGCTCTCTAATGTCCCTTGAAATAGTTGCCTGTGTTACAGGAAAACCTGCCTGCAAAAGACGCTCTCCAAGCTCTTCCTGCGTCTCTATCTCATACTTCCCTATTAACTCTAAAATCTTAGAACGCCTTTCCATCTTCATAGTAATCCCCCCTCATATCCCGCCTTTGGCAGCACAAACAATTCATGTGTGAGTAGATTCTCTTACCACGAACCTACTCATACCTTTAATTTTTCTCTCATGCGCTCATAAAAACTTATATCAGAAAGCCTTATAAGCTGTGTAGTCGCATGTGGTACTTCTATTACAAGTCTATCCCCTGTTACAATCTCACCTACTTTCCTTCCATCGGCTGCTACAAGCGCAAAATCATCACCTGCGTCTTTTGTCCTTCCTATCTCAAGCACAATGCTGTCACCTGCATCTACTATAAGACTTCTATTATTTAAAGAATGAGCACATATCGGTGTTACTATAATTGCTTTAAGCTGCGGCACAAGCACAGGTCCCCCGGCAGACAGGTTATATCCGGTAGAACCTGTTGGAGTAGAAATAATAATTCCATCTGCTCTATATATATCTGCAAGTTCACAATTTATATATACTTTTATCGTAATTGGTCTTCCGCCGCCTCTTTTGCTTACCACTATATCATTAAGCGCATAGCATGAAGAACGGCTGTCAGGCATCTTAAAATAAGAAACTTCCTTTAACATTATTCTGTTTTCAATAGTATAGTCATTATTTATAAGCCGCTCTAATGCGCTGTCAATCTCCTGCCTTTCTATCTCAGTAAGAAATCCAAGACTTCCGGTATTGACACCTATTATAGGAATATTACTATGTACAAGGTCTATGGCAGCCTGTATAATTGTACCATCACCACCAAGAACTATAGCACAGTCCACCTCATCAGGCAGTTGTGATACATCTGTAAAATGACGTATCCCTGCAGACCTTGTAAGACGGTTCTCCATAATGACGCACTTTCTCCCACGCTTATTTATATAATCTACAATATGATATGCCATATTATAATTGGCATTCTTGTCACTGTTTGTAATGATACAAAACTGTTCCATTATACCTCTAACCTTTCCTAATCTAATCCCTCATGTGCTTCTTTTACAATTCTGTATATTAAATCCGTAATACACTTATCATCACATATGTTTGTTCCATTTTCTCCAGCTATGACACCAGCATTTTTCTCTATATATAAAAGATATTCAATATTGCCCTCTGGCCCCTTTATAGGCGAAAAGCTTAAATCTAATATATCAAAACCTACAGCTTTTGCATAGGAAATAATCTTTTGTACAACCTCTATATGAACAGCTTTATCTTTTACAACACCTTTCTTGCCAACCTTTTCACGTCCTGCTTCAAACTGCGGTTTTATAAGGCATACTACCCTGCCACTATCCACAAGCAAATCTCTCACAGGTATGAGCACCTTTGTCAGCGATATAAAAGCAACGTCTATAGAAGCAAAATCTATACTTTCCTTAATATCATCATGCGTCACATAACGTATGTTAGTCTTTTCCATTGAAACAACCCGCTCATCATTCCTAAGAACCCATGCAAGCTGATTCGTCCCAACATCAACAGCATATACCTTTTTTGCCCCATTTTGAAGCATACAATCCGTAAATCCACCTGTAGAAGAACCCACATCCATACAGACCTTTCCTTCAACAAAAACACCCCATAATTCAACCGCTTTCTCAAGTTTATACCCGCCTCGGCTTACATACTTATTCTTTGCACCCTTTACCTCAATATTAGCATCAGCAGCAAAAACAGCACCAGCCTTATCCTCACGCTGACCATTCACAAATACGTTGCCAGTCATAATTACCGCCTTTGCCTTCTCCCTCGAAGCAGCAAGCGCCCTCTTAACCAAAAGAACATCAAGCCGCTCTTTCTTTTTACTGCTTTTATTTAAAACCTTATTCTCTTCTTCCATTCTCTTTCTTTCCTGTTAATTACTTTAGCTATTCGTAGCAACACTTTGAAATTTCCAAAAACACCAAACTTACTCAATTCCCATTAACTTTAAAATACTGTCAACTATACATTCTGAACTGATACCATATTTCCTCTTAAGTAAATCAACAGCGCCATGTTCAATAAAGTCATCAGGAAGTCCAATACAATATACCCTCATGTCACAATCCCCTTCCTCGTTATACCACCGCATTACATTTTCACCAAAACCACCTGTAATAATACCTTCTTCAAGTGTAATAACAATATCATGATTATAACATACTTCCTGTAATATATTATAATCAATCGGACTTATGAAACGCATATTTACAACAGATACATCAAGCTCATATTCCTTTAAGGCATCATGTACCTGCATTGCCGTCTTTACCATACTTCCCACAGCCAAAAGTACAATATCCTTTCCTCTTATAAGCCATTCCCCTGTACGATATCTGACTGGCTCTTTATGCTCTGAAAAATCCATACAGGCATTTCCCCTGGGATATCTTATGGCAACAGGGGCATCATACGATATTGCCCACTCAAGCATGTTTTCAAGCTCCCACGCGTTTTTTGGTGCTATAATTGTTAAATTAGGCATTGAATTCATAAATGCAATGTCAAATATACCCTGATGTGTTTCCCCATCACTGCCAACAATGCCTGCCCTGTCAACCGCAAATACAACAGGAAGCCTGCACATACATACATCATGAAGAATCTGATCATATGCACGTTGCAAAAATGTTGAATATACTGCAACTACTGGATGAAGTCCTCCTGCTGCCATTCCAGCCGCAAATGTAACAGCATGTTCTTCTGCTATTCCAACATCAAAAAACCTGTCAGGATATTTTTCAGCCATTAATGAAAGACCTGTGCCTATCGGCATTGCAGCAGATACAGCTGTAATTTTTTCATTTTTATCTGCAAGCTGTACTATCTTTCTCCCAAATATATCTGTATACGTATCTTTATCAGCCGCCTTACTTCTTACAGAGCCATCTCTTACAAAAAATGGAGCAACTCCATGAAATGTAGCAGGATCTTTTTCCGCTGGCATATACCCCCTGCCCTTTTTAGTACGAACATGTACTATAACAGCCTCTTTCATCTTTGAAGCACTTTTAAATGCTGATACCATCTGCTTAATATCATGTCCATCTATAGGCCCTACATATGTAAGTCCCATATCTTCAAATAACATTCCTGGTATAAGAATTCGTTTAATGACGTCCTTAAACCCACGTATACTTCCAGTAAGAGCCTTACCAATATGAGGCATCTTCTTAAGTACCTTTTCTACATCCTCTTTAAGTCCTGTATAATTATTATTAGTCCTTATACGTCCAAGATAACTTGACATGCCTCCTACATTGCCTGAAATAGACATTTGGTTATCATTTAAAACTATTACAAGATTTGATTTAAGCCTTGCAGCATTATTTAAAGCCTCGTATGCCATTCCGCCAGACAATGCACCATCACCTATAACAGCAAATATTTTCTGATTGCCGCCTGATATATCCCTTGCCTTAGCAAGTCCTAACGCGGCACTTATTGAAGTAGAGCTGTGCCCTGTGTCAAACACATCACAATCACTTTCTGAGCGCTTTGGAAATCCACTCATACCGCCATATTGCCTTAAACTGCTAAAATCTTCCTTGCGTCCAGTCAAAATCTTATGGGTATAACTTTGATGCCCTACATCCCATACAATCTCATCACTTGGAAAATCACAACATAAATGCAAGGCCATAGTAAGTTCAACTACCCCCAGATTTGAAGCAAGATGTCCGCCTGTCCTGCTCACATAATTTACAATAAACTGCCTAATCTCCCATGCCAGCTTTTTATAATCCTTTTGATCAATATTTTTGATATCATTTGCCTTATTTATCCTATCAAGTAATTCCACCAAAGCTTCCTCCTTGCACCTTCCAACCATGCTACATTTAGCAGCACAAATAATCAATGAAAAATGCCGTTTTTGCATTTTTCTGAGTGTGTTAGAGTTTCTTACACATTTCCAGTCATGCCTGCTACACTGGCACAAACAACCATGAGAAGAATGCCTGCCTTTGGCATTCTTCTTGTGTGAGTAGGTTCGCTTATGCGAACCGTAGATGTTCTTTGGCGGTGCAGGCGCAATGCACCGCCAAATTTAGAACATCTTCTCACACTTATTTTCTGCGGCTTATAAGCATACGGATAAGCGTATTAAGATACGTATTCTGTGTTGGCAGTTTTCCAAGAATCTCAAGTGCCTGTTCAGAGTACATCTTTACTGCCTTAGCAGCCTTATCAATGCCATACATAACGGCATATGTAGATTTACAGTTTTTTTCATCACTATGAGTCGGCTTTCCAAGCTCCTCATCTGTTCCTGTAAGGTCAAGTATATCATCCTGTATCTGAAATGCCATGCCAACATTATACCCAATATTTTCCATATCACTTATATAAACTTCATCTGCTCCTGCAAGCACAGCACCAATCATAAACGAAGCTTCTATAAGAGCACATGTTTTAAGCCTGTAAATAAATTCAAGCTCCTCCTCATTAAGTGGTTTGCCTGTTTTTTCTACATCAACAACTTGTCCGCCTGCCATACCATGTATGCCTGCCTTTTTTGACAATATATTAAAAGCCCTAACCTGTGAAGAAATATCACCATTTGTCATACTTTTTGCAATAGTTTCATAAGCATAATTTAGAAGCACATCGCCTGTAAGTATACCCATGTCCTCACCATACACTACATGTGTAGTCTTTTTTCCGCGCCTGTATTCATCATTGTCCATAGCAGGAAGGTCATCATGCACAAGAGAATATGCATGTATCATCTCTATCGCTGCCATAAATGTAAAAACAGCATCACCACTTCCGCCAAAAAGTGAAAACACCTCATGTATTATCATTGAACGCAGTCTTTTGCCGCCTCCCATAAGGCTGTACTCAAAAGCATTATATATTGTCTTCTGAAGTGTAATATCCTCTGGCAAAAAAGATTTCAAAATATCATTAATCTGTTTTACCAGAAAATCAAAATTTTCTTTAAATTCAGCATCACTCATATAAATTAATTCTGCCATAACTTCTCCTTGATTTCTTCCAAATATGTTAGCAACTCTTTGGCGGTGCAGACATAACGCACCAGCAATTTTAGAGTTTCTTACACATTTTCTTCATTAATAACAATAAGCTTTTTCTCCACCTTGTCAATAGCTTCATTGCAATTTTTTATAAGTTTTATGCCCTCTTCATACTTTTTAAAAGACGCTTCAAGTGTAAGTTCTCCACTTGAAAGCTCATCAATTATACTGTCCAGGCTTTCAAAAGACTGCTCCAACGTCATCTTCTTTGCTGCCATTTTATCTCCTTTCTTCTGTTACCCTGTCAACCGTAACAAATGCATGTCCATCCTGCATAGTAATTTCAAGTTTATCTTCTTCTTTTATCTGTGACACGGATTTTACATTATTTCCTTCAATATCTGACACATATGAATACCCACTCTTTAACTTATCAAGTGGTGACAAACCTTTAAGTTCCTCTATATAAAGCTCAAGCTGATGACGTGCTGATGTAAGCTTCTGTTTCATAATATTATTTAACCGCTCTTCACAATCAACAATAAAAAGCCTTTTCTGCCTTACTGCGTCCTTTGGAGAAAGCCCATCAAGCATAAGCTGATAGTTAGCTAATTTCATCTTCTTTATGCGGAGTATATTATCCATCTGCCACTTAAGCGAATGTGCCATTTCACGGAGTCCTACTTCTACTTCTCTATACGAATACACCGCAAGCTCTGCGGCAGCAGAAGGTGTAGGTGCTCTTAAATCAGCAACAAAATCTGCTATTGTAGTATCTGTTTCATGCCCTACTGCAGATATAACAGGCTTATTACATGCCGCAATAGCTCTTGCAAGCTTTTCCTCATTAAAAGCCCACAAATCCTCTATTGAACCGCCGCCCCTGCCTATTATAACAGTATCGACATCTGTCTTTTCAAAATATTTAAGTCCTTTTATTATTGTATCCTGTGCACCCTCTCCCTGAACCTTTGCAGGATAAAGATATATCTGAACATAAGGATTGCGCCTGTTTGCCACATTGCATATATCCTGAATAACGGCACCTGTAGGCGCAGTCACTACACCTATCTTTAATGCATATTTAGGAATCTCCTTTTTTCTGTCTGCATCAAAAAGCCCCTCTGACAAGAGGCGCTTCTTCATTTTCTCGTATTCTTCATAAAGCCTGCCTGCGCCATCTTTAACAATCTTTTGCGCATACAGCTGATACTTCCCGTCACGCTCATATACACCTATGCTTCCCTGCACTATAACGCTCTGACCTTCCTCCATCTTAAACTGAAGTCCATTTCTGGCAGAAGCAAACATAACACAGGAAAGCTGTGATGAACTGTCTTTTATTGTAAAATAAATATGCCCTGATGAATGATATTTACAGTTGGAAACTTCTCCCTTTACCGATATATGATTTAGGACATATTCCCTGATAAACATATTTTTAATAAACATATTTACCTGAGATACCGATTTAATATCTTCCATATTACACCTTATCTGTTATTGCTCACTCTGTTCCTGTGAACCATAACCTCTGTCATTCTTTTCACGTACTACCGAGGCGAGTACCCCATTTACAAACTTTGAAGCTTTGTCTGCACAGTAAATCTTTGACAATTCAACAGCCTCATTTATTGCAACACTGTCAGGTACATCATCATCATAAAGTATCTCATATACAGCAAGTCTTAACAACGTAAGCTCTGCCTTAGCAATTCTGTCAATTGTCCATCCTTTTGCCTTTGATGCTATGCAGGCGTCAATATCATCAAGATTTGCCAAAACACTGGTAAATTTTGTGCTAAGCTCCTCTTTTGCCTTTGCAGATTCACCTTCCATATCATCAAGAAACATCTGTGCCTGCCCCTCTAACTCATCTAACTCATAAAAATCAAGGCGAAAAAGCATAATGTATAAATTCTCTCTAAGCTTTTTTCTAGTCATAATCTTATTGTACCTTACTTTCTATAATCATTCGCCAAGGCCTACACCTGCAACCCTCACATCTACCTTAGGGACAATCAGGCCTGTCATAGTTTCAATCTGCTGGCTTACTCTGTTCTGCACCTGTTCAGAGACATCACGTATACTGTAACCATACTTTACATTTAACATAATGTCAACATGTACAAGCCCTTCCTCCATATTAACTCTCACTCCCTTTGACAGGTTCTTCCTGCCAAGTCTGCTTATAAACTCATTTGTAATATTGCCTGCCATTGAGCCTACTCCCTCAACTTCAGCAGCAGCAATAGCTGCAATTACAGCCACTACATCTGAAGCAATCTTAACCTCACCTATCTTTTTTTTCTCCATAATAACCTCCATGCCGCTTACTGCGGCTCAAATAGTAATTTATTTACATCTATTAGTTAATTATATCAAAACAGGAAACTTTTGCAATGTTTAGTTAGTTTTACTTTCTATTTTTATTCTTAATCGTTATTATCTGTAACTTTTACAGGAGTTATTACAATATTTGAAGCTTCTACTCCTGTTTTTCTCTTTACTATGTCTTCAATTTGTGCAATCTGCTGCTGTGTAAGCCCTTCTGCATCAACAACAACATCTGCATTTCCATCACTTATACTTACAATAGCATTTTCAAACCCCTTTGCCTGAAGCATAATCTCAGCAGCATTTTCTTTTTCTGAATTTTTAGTTATAGCGGCTACCTGTTTTATTGCAGATTTTTTATCAGCAGAAGCTATTGACTTATCATTAACTATATTCATAAGAGTTTCTTTATTCTTGGCGCGTGTCTGCTCCCTTGTAAGTTTTGCCGATGCAAAATAATCAGCACCTATTGTATTTGACACCATTACAGCCTCTCCGGGATTTTCTTCTGATGCCACTACTTCACCGCTGTCTGCAACAACATAATCATCTTCGCCTATGTCCTCTGCTGATATATCTGTCATTATATCATCCTCTGTTGTATTATTAGATTCATCGGTATCTTTACTGGTATTTTTATCAGCATCTTCTACCTTTGCATTGTCACTTTTGCCAATCCCACTGGTACTAATCTCCCTGCCGGTGAAATTGAGATATCCTGCTACTACAATCATTACTGCAAGAGCTGTAATTACAATTTGATTTTTACGTGATGCTTTTTTCATTTCTTTTCTATCCTTTCTTAAATTTATTCCATCTTCATTACTTTGATTTTATGAGGCTCAATCGAAAATAATGCCACAACTGCTTCAATTATTTCTGTATCTTTTTTGCCACTTCCTGCCCCTTGAGCTACCACCACTACTCCTTCTATCTGTGGTGAATTTACCTGAACAACATAAGGCGTTTCCTCCCCCTCTTTTGAGATTATTACATTTTCATTTTTATAACTGTATTCATCATGCTGCCTGCTGCCACCGTTATCATCCTGTTCAATCATATTACTTTCAGTATTGTCAGTATTTTGCAAAGTCATTCTCTCTTCTGACGAAGCAAGTGTAATCATAACCTTTACATCACCTATTCCCTCCACTCTTTCAAGAAGCTTTTCAAGCTTTCTTTCCTCTCTATCTGCATAAGCACTCATAGCACTAAGCGCCATATCCTCATCGCTTTTGGCACTCTCCTGAACTTCTCCTGAATACTCACTTACATATTCACTATCAGATTTATCTTTACTCTCCCAAACAGATGCCAATACAAGAACTATTCCTGCTAACACAATTAATATAATACGTGAAATGCCTATCTTTTCCACTAACTCTTTATTATCTTTAAAAAAACTCCCATTCTTTAAGCTGTCCCACCATTTCATTCCCATATGTTTATCACTCCCCTGCTCACCATAAGATAATTACTTATATCTGACTTAAGATTTCTCACTCTGCTTCCATCTGCTTTTTTTCTTTCAGACAAATCATTTTCTTTTTCACTATCATCTCCTGATAAAATACTTATTGTTTCCACATCTACTTCTATATCTATATCACTTATTTCACTACTTAAGCCTCCATTACTTCCTGTGCTGCTATTTTCTTTACTGTCTATGTCATCTGCACTGCCGTAATTATTCTCATCTGCAAGCTCTATATCAACTGATTTAACACTTATATCCTCAGAACCTTCAAGTTCTACACATACCTCACTTACTCTAAGACCTCTTTTAGATGCCAGCTTAACAATCTGCTCCTCAATGTCATTTCTGCATCCCTGTATTATAACCTCTTTAAGACTGCCATCTGCTAAATTAAGCTGTGTATCAATATCCTCAAGATCAGCTTCAAACAGTTCCCTTTCAAGCGTATTGTACCATTTATCACTTCCAAAAATAAAAGAAGAAAGGGGACTTACCATAATAAGAATTAACACAAGACCATTAAAAAACCTAAAATATCCTTTGTATTTTTCATTATTAATTAACTCTTTTAAAATCGTACCAAGAATCACAAAAATCAAAATACCCTTAATAAAATCCTGCATAATAAATCCCCTTTTATGTCATCGCACTTATAACAGCGATAGATATAACAAACATCATAGCTCCAACTCCCACAGAATATATCTGCATTCTCATTGTTTCTGCAACCACATCAAGACAACTTACAAGTCTTTTATCAGATATTGGCTGTATAAATGCAGATATAACCCTATACATAAGTCTCACTGCCACAAGTCTTAAAAGTGGCACCACGCATATATATGCAACTACTATTATTCCAATAACACCTACTGCATTTCTTACAAGCTTCCCAGCGCACAATACCGTCCCTGCTACACTGCTTACTGTATTTCCTATCCCCGGGATTGAACTTCCCATTTTTACAATTATTGAATTTTTTGCCTCTGCTGCTACTGGTACTACAAGCCCCTGAACCACATTTGCCCCCATTATGACTCCAAACATCATCTTTACACCTGAACTTACCAAATCCTTTATAAGCTGTGCCAACTTTGAAAACATATCTTCTTCTGATATACGGTTTGCCAGTTCAAGAAAAAAATAAAACTGTATAGCAGGCATAACAAATTTTATAAGAATAAAATCCACTACATTCATGGCAACTATCATAAACTCATAAAAAACACCACTTGCAGCACTTCCCTCTGTAAATGTCATACATGTAAAATAAGACAGCCCAAATATCTTTATAAAATCAAATACCTTTTCCAATGTATCACAGGCTATCTGACTAAATCTTGCAAATGACACCGACAAAACAGAAAAAAACAGCATGTACACCGAATAAAAAGTCATATCTGCTACCTTTTTACCCTGCAGAAGCTTTGAAAAATTAGTAAGAAGTGCACCTATAACAGCAATAACTATAATGTATATATAAATATTTCTATCTTGCACGATATTATCCCATATTCCCTGAAAAATATATTTTGCCGCTTCTTTAGCATCAAAAGGATTTGAACCATTCACAAGGCTGCCTACATAATCTGCGAAATCAAAGCTCTGCCCGCCAAGCATATCATCCATCATATTCTGTATTTCATCACTTGAAATTTCCTGCATAATATCAGATGTTACATCACTCATATTATCCCCTCATTTCCATACTTCCAAACATAGCGGCTACGCCACCACAAACAATAAAACGGACAAGTTACTTACATACTTGATATAGTTTGTATAAGTGTCATAAGTATAGGCATACTTACAGCAAGTATCATAAGCTTTCCAAAGAATTCTATTTGATTTGCAACTGAACCAAAACCTGCATCCCTGCACAAATTTGCTCCAAACTCAGAAACATATGTAATTCCAACCATTTTAATAAGTATGTCTATATAAAGTGAATTATCGCCAAGATATTTTTTAGCACTATTTATAACCTCAAACACACCTCCAAGCTTTGACAGGGCCAGTCCTATTATAATAAGACAGGCACTTAGGACAACCAGCATTGCATATTCCTGTTTGTCCTTATTTAATGGCAATGCAAGAAATACCGCCATAACCCCTATAACAGCTACTTTAACCATAAATCCTCCTCATTTCTATATATGTTACTATTCATGTAACATATATATTCTGCTGTCTATCCCATTGAAAAAAGTCTCTCAATAGTTTCAAAAAGCTCTTCTATATATGGTACAACCCAGAGAAGTACAAGTATAAGCCCTGCAAGACTTACAAGAAATGCCTGTTCATCCCTTCCTGAATGTTTTAGAACCTGTCCTAAAACAGATACAAGTATTCCTACTGCTGCAATTTTAAAAATAAGATTTATTGTCATATCTATACCCCGTACATATCACAAATCTGCCTTCAATACTATTTGCTATTACTATTCATAGCTATGCCATTCATAATATAGTAATTATCTTCCTTTTCTATATTAAGAGAACACTTATAAATATTCCTGCTGTAACTCCTACAACATGACATACCTTTGCCTGTCCTTTATATGCACTTTTTGCTTCCTCAAGTATACTTCCAAGCCTTTTTTCAAAAAGCTTAAACGCTCCTAACTGACTTTGCCTGTCAAGACTGCCTATATTTTTGCCAAGCTCTCCAATAAGCAATATATCCTCATGTGAAAGCAATGCAAACACATCCTCACTATCAATAGCTTCCTTCCATATACTGCTTAAGTCCTGCCCTTTCCTTGCAAGCAGCCTCTCCCTTACTGCTTCCCAGAAGCCCTTAAGATAACTGCTATGTGGCAAAAGCTGTTCAAATACCTCTGAAATATCATAAGCAGAATATTCTATCTCCCCATACATAAATCTGATTGCCTGTTCAAGTTCTTCCAATATATGTATCCTTATAAGATATTTTCCTGCAAAATAATGTCCTGACATGGCACAACCCATTATTATAAGCATGGTTCCGATAATCTTCATTATGCTGGTATCGCTCCTCTTTTTGAATATAATACAGAACCTCTTTCATCAAATATAGAACCAACTACACCAATATCACCTGATGCAAGAAGTATATATCTTTTAAAAGCTTTTTCCCTTACAAGCTTGCCAAACACTGGTTTATTTCTAATCTCGTCCATATCCATCCCATGAACAGTTGCAATAATCTTTATACCACAATTCATTACATAATCTACTGCTCTTGTATCCTCTCTGGAACCAATCTCATCAACTGCTATTATATCAGGAGACATAGAACGCACAAGCATCATCATACCTTCTGCCTTTGGACATCCATCAAGCACATCAGTACGACATCCAAGGTCATTCTGCGGCATCCCCTTATAACACGCACCAAGCTCTGAACGTTCATCTGCTACTCCTATAGTAAGCCCTTTATTCATACTGTCACCATCTGACAACACACGTATCATATCTCTTAACAGAGTGGTCTTTCCACATCTTGGCGGGGATATTATAAGTGTATTGTATATATCACTCCCATTTCTTATATATGGCATAACCATACTGCTACAATTTCTTACTTCATGTGCAACTCTAATATTAATAAAAGATATACTACTCATATTTTTAATTCTGTCATTCTCCCATAAAATTTTTCCTGCTACCCCTATTCTATGCCCACCCTGCACAGTAATATAACCCTGGCGCAGTTCTTCTTCAAATGCATATCTGGAATAATTGCTTATGTAATTTGTGGTTTCTTTCATATGCGCTGCATTCACAACAAATATATTGTCTTTATTATGTGTAAGCCTGCCATTTATACTAAGAAAATACTCACATTTATCATAATATATAATAAGCGGCCTGCCTGTCCTCATGCGAATCTCATATACATTATTAAAATCTTTAATCGCAGTGGTAAAAATACGCCTTAAATCTACAGGGAGTATCTGCAAAATATCCTCCTTGTCCATCGGTGCCACCTCCTTATACTCCATGTATATGAAGGCATAAAAATATTTATTCCATATAGTTTCATTTTGGGTTATTTTATGCTCTTTCTTGAATTTAATAATCATCTGCGCTATATTTTTTTATAATATAGGATTAAGATTTCTTCTCCACATTATTCTATTCCTAATGAGGTAATAACAACTATCCACCCTGCACAAATCAGCGTTTCTTCTTTTATTTTGTGTTGATTTTTAGATACTTTTCTTTGTTTTCGCTTTCTTGATTTTTCTGCCTCTTCTTTTGGCAGTTTTTTAGCAATTACACGAACATGATTAGACTTTGTCCTATACTTACAAAATCCAAAGCAGTTTGAAGAGAACTATTTTGATGAATTATTAGAGCGGATTCGTGAAATCAGGGCTTCCGAAAAAAGATTTTGTCAGAAGATTTGCGATATATAAAACATCTATTGATTATTCCGGTAATGATAAAGAGTCCGAATTATTCTTAAAAACAGTACAAAACAAAATTCATTATGGAGTACATGGACATACTACTGCAGAAGTCATCATGCAAAGAGCAGATGCAACAAAAAATAATATGGGATTAACAGCTTTTGAGGGGGCAAAAGTCCGAAAAAAAGATGTAGATATTGCAAAAAATTATCTTAATGAAGATGAAATGCAAGAGTTAAACAGAGTAGTCACCATGTATCTGGACTTTGCCGAGGATCAAGCCCGCCATGTTCATATTCTAAATGCTCTGTAAAGTAAGGAATTCTCAAAGACTAAGCGTTTATACAATAACAAAAACGTTAGTCCCACCAGCAATAATAAACGGACTGCTCCTCATGGGATAGCTCTGTACTTGAAATTAACTCCCCATTATGCCCAATAAGAAAAGCCGACTGCAAAAAATCTGTTTCTTCTCCAATATCACTTGGAAATATATCTTTTGGTTCATTAAAAATTTGCTTTATTTCCGCAAGCGATAATTTACTGAAAATAATCAAAGTATCTGCGGTTATAACCTTGTCTTCATCTTCCAATCCATAGACCTGTACAAAGATTTTTGCCGTTTTATCTTTATTGATTAAATTATCAATTAGGTCAATATATTCATGCTTTCCCTCAAGGCATTCACAACAGAAATCCGTAAAATCATCTGTCGGATCCAGATAGTCTTTATATGAGAGCCAATAATTATTTGTATAATTACTGTTCATTTCATCCGTTTTCAGCAATGTTAAAATAGTATCTTTTTGTAGATTATTCATATTTCCACTCCTTAAAGA
>CAMWXG010000009.1 GCA_947178155.1 uncultured Lachnoclostridium sp. | reverse complement strand
ATTGTAAACTTTGTCCAAATATGCTAAATTTAATTTAGATTAATTTAAAATAATCTGAAACTAAAATCTAGGAGGTATTTTATGAAGAAAAAATTTAAACAACTAATTTCTTATCTGCTTACTGCAGCGCTTGCTGTTACACCTGCAATGAGCAGCGCAGTTGACAGCAGTACCGCCAGTGCGGCTTCTGTTGAAACATTTACTGCTGCGCCAAAACATGTAATGTTACATGATCCATCTATTACAGAAGCAAAGGATGGTACATATTACATATTTGGCACACATATCACAGCAGCAAAGTCTGATGATTTAGTAAACTGGGATTATTTTTCTAATGGCTACACGCCTACAAATAATGCAATATTTGGTGATCTTGACACAAACCTCTCCAAAGCATTTGATTGGGCAGGAGGCATTAAAGAACTTCGTACTGAATACCGAGTATGGGCACCTGATGTGTTTTATAATAAGGACTATGTAAATGCCGATGGAAGCACAGGTGCATATATGATGTATTTTTGCACAAGCTCTACGGCATGGCGTTCTGTTATTGCTTATGGTGTATCACAAAATATAGAAGGTCCATATACTATGGTTGACACCCTGATATACTCAGGATTTAACAATCAGGAGATTACTGACATAAACCCATACAACTATGTCGAAACCAATATACAAGAACTTCTTGCAAATGGTACTATTAATGAAGAAGCAAAAGATAATTGGTTTACAAGGAATGGTTCTTTCAACACCAGCTATTGTCCAAATGCTATTGATCCTACTATATTTTATGATAAAGATGGCAAACTGTGGATGACTTATGGCTCATGGTCTGGTGGTATATATGTTATTGAAGTAGATCCTGCTACAGGCAAAGTAAAATATCCAGGAACATCTTCTGTTACAGCAGATGGACTTGTAGTTGACGCATACTTTGGTACGCGCATAGGTGGCGGATATACACAATCTGGTGAAGGTCCATATATTTTGTATGATGCTGAAACTGATTATTACTATTTATATTTTACTTATGAATATCTTGATTCTATAAGTGGATATAACATGCGTCTATTCCGTTCAAAAAATCCTGATGGACCATATCTTGACGCAGCAGGTAATAATGCTGCACTTTCAGGAAATGTAAACCACAATAATATAGGCATAAAGGTTATGGGAAATTATTACTTCTCAACACTCCAAAGAGGCTATAAATCTCCAGGACATAACTCTGCATTTATTGATGAAGATGGTCAACGATACTTATTCTACCATACACGTTTCGATAATTCAGGAGAATATTTTGAAATGCGTGTACACCAGCAATTTATAAATGAAGCCGGCTGGCCTGTTACTGCTGTATTTGAAAACAAAGGTGATGTAATATCAGCAACAGGATACAAGACAGAAGATATTATTGGTGAATATGAATTTATAAATCATGGAACACAATCTGACAAAACAAATGTAATACAACCAAAAAATATCACTCTTAACGCTGACGGTACTATTTCAGGTGATATAAGTGGCACATGGAAAGAAAAAGAAGGCAGCTATCATATGGAAGCTGTTATTGATGGAGTAACTTACTCTGGTGTATTTTTTGCACAGCATGATGAATCAGCACAGTGTAATAAAGTTATGACCTTCACTGCCATAGGTACTGATAACAAAACAATCTGGGGCGTCAACAAAAAAATGTTCAATTCAAGCGATGATGATATGTTAGACAGAGCTGTGTCTGACCTTGACAACAGTAAATTCATTCTGTCAAAGACAGTGTCTGATATAGAACTTCCTGATAAAGCTTACCTCGCAGATATAAAATGGACTTCTGACAATACTGCTGTTATCAAAGATGATGGTAAAGTTACACGCCCTGAAACAGCAACAGAGGTAACACTTACAGCAACTATATCTTATGGCAGCTCACAAATTACAAAACCATATAAAACTACAGTTATGCCTGCAAATATGCTTCCTGATTATAAATATGATTTTGAAAGTGTAAATGGAACAAGTGTTGCAGGAAGCGGAAGCAAGACAGATGCTGCAACTCTGACAGGAAATGCTTCTGTATCAAATGAAACATTTGTAGGAAATGTGCTCACTATAAATAACAATAATAGCCAAAAAGACAAAAACTATCTAGCTCTTCCTTCTGATATGTTTAAAAATATTGATGAGTCAGGTTTTACTGTAAATATGTGGGTTAAGTTTGACAGTTCTACATCTGAACAGGTAACACTTTTTGAAGCAACTAATTCTTCTGCTGTCAATGGTGTACCAGCTACCGCTATGTATGCAGGGGGGCATGCACTTATGGCTTCAAATGATATTTTGTGCAGAAGCGCATACAAACTGATGCCAAACGCAGATGAATGGAATTTATTATCTTATACTGTAGATATGAATGGAATACACACATATGCAAATGGTAATTTATTAACTTCACTAGAAGATAATTTGTATGATGCCGCTAATCCAGACGTATTTTCACTGATAGACACCATATATATAGGTGGAGGTATCCTTGAACTCGATGGTTTTAAAGAAGCAAGCTTTGACAATATAGAATTCTATTCAGTAGCACTTGATGCTGATACATTCAAGAACAAATACAACGCAGAAAAAGGCAACTATCCTAACTTTAAAATTGAGTCTTCAAGAAATACAATATATTCAGGTGGTGATAAAGCTAATACTGCTAATGTAACAGTATCTGGTGATGAAAATTCAGGATATACAGTAGATTACAGTTCCTCTGATAGCTCTATTGCAACAGTAAATTCTTCTGGTAAGGTTACCGCTAAAAAGGCCGGCAAGGTTACTATTACAGCGAACATCACAGTAAACGGCGAAACTATTAAACTTACAAAAAATATTACTGTAAAGAAAGCTTATCTGAAATTTTCAAAGAAGCAGACTTCAATAAAAGTTGGCAAGACCGCCACATTTAAAGTAACCGGCTATGGTCTTAAGACCAATTCAATTAAATGGTCATCTTCAAAGAAAGCTGTTCTCACGATTAAAAATAATGGTAAGGCTACAGCAAAGAAAGCCGGCAAAGCTACTATTACAGCAAAATACAAAGGATTTAAAGTATCAGTAAAAGTAACAGTTAAAAAATAGGGTACAGAAAGAAGGTACTACTTTGTTACACATAACTTCCTTAGATGAAGGTCTTGAGATATTTAAGGCTCTGGGTTCGGATATCCGAATCCAGATACTAAATATCTTACTTGAAAACAGTAATATGAGCATGAAAGAACTAGCTTCTCGACTTAATATTACAAATGGAGCTTTAACTGGTCACATTAAAAAGCTCGAAAACTGTGGACTTATCAGTACGTCAGCAGAATCTGTCGTACATGGCAATCAAAAGATATGTTCAATACCTTGGGATAGAATTTTAATTGACCTCGAAGAACAGACAGATAATGATGATATATATAATTCAGAAGTCAGGATTGGGCATTATTCAAATTTTGATGTAGTACCCACGTGTGGTCTTGCATCAAAGCAGGCCTTAATTGGCGAAGTAGATGATGCAAGATATTTTGAACACCCCGACCGTTATGATGCTGATATCCTCTGGTTTACTAAAGGCTACATAGAATATGTTATCCCTAACTTTATACCAAAACTTCAAAAGATAACTAAGATTTCTATTACTATGGAGTTAAGTTCGGAGGCTCCGGGCATAAACAGTGAATGGCCTTCAGATATTGAGTTTTATATTAACAACACCAATATTGGCTGCTGGACTTCACCTGGTGATTTTGGCGATGTAAAGGGACTTTTCACTCCACAATGGTGGCCTGAAAACTGGAATCAATATGGACTTCTAAAACTTCTTGTAATAAATAGAAAAGGCACTTATATTGATGGGCTTAAAATATCTGATGTAAATATATCTGATTTGGCTCTTGATTACAGAAGCAATATACGTTTTAAACTTGCAGTAGATGACAGTTCTGAACACAAAGGAGGACTTACCCTCTTTGGCAAGTCATTTGGAAACTATGGGCAGGATATAAATATCGCAATAAATTATGCACATATGTAAATGGCAGCCGCTTTCAAAGCGGCTGCCATTTTTTACGTGGACATCTGCCAGATTTGGCTGTGGCACGAAGTTGTACATAGCAACCACACGCCCCACATGTCCCTGCATTTAACATCTCACAGTTCTCACAAACTGCCAGTCTTTCCTCATATGTTTCCTCACTTACTCTGTCAGCCTCTTTAATGGCTTCTCTGTACTTCTCTATATTCCTGGCATCTTCTTCCGCCATTCCGTAAATGTAGCATTTCTTGCAAATTCTTGCCATAGCAATCAAACCTATACTTCATTTTTATTATACTTTAATCAACAATTTTGCAAATTTAATAATATTCTTATACATAAATTCACACAATTTAAGCAAAAAGCAAATTACTTCTTAACCCTTAACTCTACAACACTATTTGCAGGAAGACTTGCAACTATTTTGTCCTGCTCCTCTTTATATGCGTCAAAATCCTTCTCTGTAACTGTTTCAGGCGCATCAAATGTATTATGAGCATGCATATCAGTGTCAGTAACTATGCGAGCCTCAACTACCTTATAGCCCTTGTCTGCAAACTGAATATCAACGTCTTCTGCTGCTTCTATGGAAAGATTGTTAAGTGTAATTGTAATAATACCATCTTCTCCCTTTGATACAGATTCTGTAATCTTTGGCACTTTCCATTTGTTTATACCTATCTCATCTACCCCTGTAAGCGCACTTTCAAGAAGCATAGCCCCCTGATGATGACGATACATATGCATTACATGATAAGTAGGTGTCTTTATCATCTTCTCGCCCTCTGTCAAAAGTACAGCCTGTAAAACATTAACCATCTGCGCAAGCGCTGCTATCTTTACCCTATCAGCATGTTTATTAAATATATTAAGTGTAATACCCGCTACAAGCGCATCACGCACTGTATTTTGCTGATAAAGGAAACCTGGGTTAGTTCCTGGTTCATTCTTAAACCATGTTCCCCACTCATCTACGCACAGGCCAACCTCTTTATCAGGATCATATTTGTCCATAATTGTACCATGACGTTTAATGAGTGTATCCATAAACAAAGCCTTATAAAGCGTCTTATACCATACTTCACCATCAAAATCCGTTGAGCTTCCCTTAATTTTCCAGCCTTCAGGATGAACATAATAGTGAAGTGACAGATAATCTATCATGCTGCTCTCTGGTACTTCTTCTTCATCCTCAAGAACAATTTCAGCAGCGGCAGCATCACCTTCCGGATCAACACCAACACCGTTATTCGTCTTATAAAAAACAGTCTTCATAACGCCTTCTGTCCACTCATAATCATCTATATTAGGACCACAGCAGACCTTTTTAATCATCTTCTTAGAATCATAATTTCTTACATATGTTTGATATCTGCGATATTCATTGGCATAATGTTCTGGTGTCATATTACCGCCACATCCCCAGTTTTCGTTGCCAACTCCAAAGAAATCAACTGTCCATGGCTCAGCATGTCCATTTTCTTTTCTTAAATCTGCCATCGGCGATACCCCATTAAATGTCATATATTCTACCCATTCAGACATTTCCTGAACAGTACCGCTTCCAAGATTACCATTTACATATGTCTTACATCCAAGTTGACGGCAAAGCTCCATATACTCATGTGTACCAAAGCTATTATCTTCAACAACACCACCCCAATGGGTATTAATCATCTTTTTCCTGTTCTCTTTAGGTCCTATACCATCTTTCCAATGATATTCATCAGCAAAGCAGCCACCCGGCCAGCGAAGCATAGGTACTTTAAGTTCTTTAAGCGCCTCTACAACATCAACTCTCATACCATTTACATTAGGTATATCAGAATCTTCACCTACATAAATACCCTCATAAATACATCTGCCAAGATGCTCTGAAAAATGTCCATATACTTCTGGTTCTATCTTGCACTGCTCATTCTCTTCATTAATATATAATTTTGCCATTATACCCTCCAATTATTGTTAATTTTTATATGAAAATACAGGTCTGCCCTCTTCGTCCCATTTAATCCGCATAAGCATCGCATGACGATTCGGATTGTAAAGAGGATCTCCCACTATTTCAGCTTCCTTACGGGCATGATATACCATAACATCATTGCCTTCTTCATCAATAGTAAACGAATTATGCCCCGGACCATATATTTCAAGGTCATAATCTGTCTTAAGTACAGGATATCTTTCCTTCTTCCATGAAAGCGGATCAAGCATATCAGAATTCTCGTCAGCTGTAAGCATACCCATACAGTAATTTACACCTGTATCACTAGCTGAATATGTAAGGAATATTTTCCCATTATGTTTAATTACAGCAGGTCCCTCATTCACCCAGAAACCATAACGTTCCCAGTCATAATCAGGAGTTGTAAGCATAACCTGAACTGTCTTAAGCTTATAACCAGACTCCATCTCGCCAATATAAAGATTTGAAATCTGCTTGCCTACACCAACCTTTTCAGCCCACACATAATAATACTTTCCTTTATTTTCAAAAATAGTAGCATCAAGAGAAAAAGCCCGAAATGAAAATTCATCATCATCTGCGCAACCCATTTTTCCCTTTTCAACCCACTCATCATTGTATGGATCTGCACCTTGACACTCTAACACATATGGACGTATTTCCCATATATCATCTTTATCACCGCCTGCAAAATATACATACCATTTACCAAAAAGGAAATGCATCTCCGGTGCCCATATATGCTCACTCATAATACCGCTCTCATGCTTTTTCCATATAATCTTCTCCTCTGCATCAGCAAGTCCTGCTAAAGTCTTAGCCCTGCGAATAGCAATACAATCATAACTTGGAATAGATGCTGTAAAATAGTACCAGCCATCTTTAAAACATACAAATGGATCTGCACGTTGCAAAATCCATGGTTCATTATATTTCAGTTCTTTTTCTGCTGACATAATAAAGTTTCCTTTCTTAGACGTAAAATACTTTAAATTTTGATAAATTATACCATACCATTGTGGCATATGCAACTATTATATTTAAAAATTTATAGGATTTTTTGAGAAAATTGCTTAAATATATTTAGTTTTTCCTAAAATATTTTAGTTTTTCCTAAATAATTAATAATTAATAAACATATAAAGAGTGCTGCACCTATTGGCACAGCACTCACATAAATATGCTCTTTTATCAAAATTTGCTTTGCAATTTCTGATAATTTATATTATGAATTTTCTTTTTCCATTGTTTCATACTTCTCAATCTCTTCATCAGAAAGTACATCATATCCACTCTTGCCAAAGTAATCAAGCATCGCCTTTGCATGATAATAATTAGCTTTCTCCGTAGCTTCATCTGCATAATCGGCTGCTTTGCCCTTACCACTGTCTACAAGGTCATGAATACCAAGTTTATTGAAATACTGATCACAATAGTTCCAATATCCGGCTATGCTAACCCAGCCATATGGAATAGGCTGTAAACAACTCTCAAAAAATTCTCTCCAATAACCTACATGCGTCTCGTCCATTCCCTTGCAGTACATCTCAATATATCCATCCCATATTTCTGAATCAGTTGTAATAGGAGCTGGCATAACATCATACTTAAGTGCAATACCTGAAGCATTTACCTGAGTTTCATCATTATAAAGCTCAATCCTTGTCTTCCAACCATCTTTACCAAAGCTCATAAACTTAAGAAGCTCATATGCTTCACGTGGATACTGGCATGCTGTTGTAATTCCACCAAAGTCAATAGTAGCAATAGTATGATGGTCTTTTGCTGCATCTTCTTCGCTTACTGCAGGAACTACATAAGGAACAATATCAAGATCATACTGTTCATGATATGTTGGTGTATTCCATGTATTCTGGAAAGTCCAGAATGCCTCTGTAAAGAGTGCAACATGACCTGAATTGCCGCACCATTGCTCCCAGTCACCCATCCAGTTTTCCATTTCAACTGTCTGTGAAGAAGGCGCAATATATCCACCCTGCTTAAGTCCTGCAAATTCCTGCTCACCTACAGCCCATACACCTAAATCAAAATCCGTTCCATCAAATCCGAACTCACCCTGAATAGTCTGAGCTGCTGCAATACCATAATATGAATCAAGTCTGTTATAGAAACCACATCCATAATATGGCATACCATCTGACGAATCTTTAACAGTACAATCCTTTATTAACTGAATCATATCAGCCCATGTCCAGTTTCTTGAAGGTGCTTCAACATTAAGCTTCTTTAAAACATTTAAATCAATATACATTACACCTGGGAAGAATTTAATAGGCACCGCATATCTCTTACTTGTAGAATAGCATCCAAGTCCGCACTCATTTATAGTAGATGCTAATTCTTTTGTCTCAGGATCAGAATCATAATACGCTGAAATATCTGCTACCCAGAAATTACTTAAAGCAGCATCAGCATCTGAAAACATAATAATATCAGGTGATTCACCATTTGATATAAGTGTTGTCAATGTATCATTATAAGTACCAACATTCTCATAAACAGGATTTACTGTAATATTAGGATAAATCTCCTCAAAGCGATCTGCAAGATACTCAACAGTCTCATTTTGATCAAAATGGAAATATGTAAGTTCAATATTTTTATCTGTCAAGTCAGTAGCCCTATTATAAGTAATTCCATTAATTTCCTTAGCCTCTGTCTCACCAGAAACAGCTGCAGCACTGTCACCACCGCCGCCTCCTCCATTGCCGTTACCTTTATTGCCACATCCAACAAGTCCTACTACCATAGACATAGCAAGTGTCAATACTAATAATTTTTTTCTCATAGTCTTCCTCCTTTTAGATATTTTTACTATAGACCTCTCCTCAATATAGTCAATTATAGCACGTTTAGCTTGCAATTTCCACACTTTTTTGTAAATATTTATAAAAAATTAGCGGTCATTCTATACAAATAGAATAACCGCTATAATATGCTATAAAATATAATGGATTAATAATTTCTGCTTATAAAATATTCTGTATAGGTATAAACAATAATTTTTTATTCACCTGTAATACCTGAACGGTCAATACTTTCAACGAAGTATCTCTGTAATACAAAGTACATAATAAGCAGTGGCAGAATACTAAGCATAGTACCTGACATATTGATAGATTCATTTATGTTTGTAACAGCATTTGTCGCTGTAGTTGCATATTTGCTATAATTAGTTGCAAACTGGTCAAGCTGTATTATAAGTGAAGTCCAGCCTGATTTAACAGTTACACCTGCTACATACATCTGTGTAAGATATGACTCATTCCAGTACCATACAAATGAGAAAAGTGATACTGTAATAATCGCTGGTGCTGCTGACGGAATTGATATTCTGTAAAATGACTTCCAAAATCCTGCGCCATCAATTTGTGCCGCCTCAATAAGCACCTTAGGCACCTGCCTAAAGAACTGCCAGAATATAAGTATAAATATCGGTGCATTAATTCCCTGTCCAAGAAGCGATGGAAGAATAAACGCCCATATTGTTCCAAGTATACCCATATTTGAATAAAGTACATATGTAGGTATCATCGTAATCTGACTAGGTAAAATAAATGTAAAGATAATGATACCAAGTACTACTTTCTTACCTGGGAACTCAAAACGTGCAAGCCCATAGCCTATTACTGAACATGATATTAAATTACATATTGTAGGAACACCGGCAAGAATAATACTCTTTCCAAATGAACCCCAGAAATCCATACTTGTAGCTGCCTGCTTATAATTATCAAGATTGAAGGAGCTTGGTATCCAGTTAATTGACTGGTCTAAAAGGTCATCAAGTGTCATAAAGCTTGTGCTGACCATATGCAGAATAGGGTAGATATATATAAAACCTATACATATCAAAAGTGCATATATAATGAATACCTTAAGAAAACCTTCCTGTTCTTTAGTGCCAAGCAAAAATTTTCTTATTTTGTCTTTTGTAATCTGCTTTTTATCTTTTATAAGAATCTCACCTGACGGTGTAACTATCTGTACTGAGCCATCGTCTCTCACCTTAGACTCTGCCTGCTCTTGCGTTCTTTTTGGCATTTCTTGCACTCCTCCTTTCTATCTTCTTAAGCTGGCGAAGCTCTTTCTTATGAGCTTTCTTTGCCTTCTTAACCTGCTTCTCATATACATCTTTCTTTGCCATAAACAATACTGCAAATAAGATTACAATTACTACAACTATCAATGAATACATCCATGCCATCGCTGACGCATAGCCATAACCTTTCTCCTGTGTACCTGCAAACATTGATGTCTTAATAAGTTCAATAATTGTATTTTGCTCATTATTAGATATAAATACGATTGTATATACAATATTTAATAATATCATAGGCTTAATATTTGGAAGTGTAATCTTCCAGAAACATTCCCAGCCTGAACCGCCATCAATCTTTGCAGCTTCAAACATTGAACGATCCATCTTCTGCAAACTTGAAAGGAATATAAGTATCTGTACTCCTGAATACCAAAGTATTGTTACCATATTCTCAAATATACTAGATATCGGGTCCGCAAGTGAAGATGGCAAAACCCCTTGTATCGAAGTTGTAATAGCTTGTGTATCAATAGCTGTGATACTTCCTGCTCCCTCTTCATTCAGCATCCCAAGTATAGGTCCACTGACAATTATAACCGGAAGGAAGAATATCAGTCTGAAAAATCCCTTGCCTTTAATATTCTGATTTAACATAATGGCAATAATCAAGGCAAATACTACTATTATAGGGACTGATATAATTGTCGAAACTACATAATCTGCAAGCTGCATAGGAAATTCTGCATCAGACAAAAGTACCTGTGTAAAATTCTCATATCCGACATACTCAAAATTCATTCCCAGAGGTGTGATACGTATATTATTAAGCGCATACCTGAATGATGTTATAAGCGGATATGCAAGGAACATTAATGCTCCTATAATCCATGGCGTAATGAACAACAGACCTGTTATCGCTTCTCTTTTGGCAAGCCTTCCCGCTTTCATCTTCTTTCTGTTCTTTCTTGCCTGCTTCTTTTCTTCTTTACTCATTTTTTCACTCATTTGACTCACCTACCTTATAAGACATTCCTTCAACAGGTGTACCATCTGCTATCTGGGATTTGTCAGTATAATTGACGTATATTTTTACGCCATTGTCGTAAGTCACAATAGTAACCCCGTTGTCCAATTTTTCATGTTTTACTATAAATGCTCCTTCTGTCTTTGCGTTTACCGCCCTAAGCTGTTTATCATAATCAGCAACTGTATCTTTATATGTAGAATACTCTGTGCTGAATAAGTTAGATGAATTGGTATAAAGCAAATCTGATGAATTTTCATATGTCAAATAGAATGAAGGATATACACCAGCCTCAACCATTTGCAATAAAAATTCCTGCTTGTTAGCTTCAAAATTAACATAATCTGAATACATAGGCATTATACCCTTAAGTACCATTGAAAGGAATGGTATCTCCTCATTTACATACATGTAATCAGATGAACCAAGCGGCATATCAAGAAATGCATCTGCATTTTTCCAGAGATATGATGCCGGCTCTTCAAGCATAAGATTTACACCTTCATCTACTTCATTTATGAGTTCCACATACTTATCTGAAGTTGTGCATCTTGTATAAAAATCGCCTTTGTAGCTGTATGAATATGTCGTATCACTTATTCCTGATACAGCAAGATTTGAAACTCCATCTTTGGTATACGAATCTATGAACTTTTTCAAATTCTTAGATGTCTTTTCAGGTGTGAGGAAGTAGAAACTTTTATATACCTGTGCCCATATTGATTCCTCAAAATTCCTTTTATTAACCTGCTTTATCATATCAAATGTCATTCTATTAGTTGATGGATTAAGGCGAAGCGCATCATTATAAAGATATACATGATAATCCTTACTTTCTGCATCTTTTATCAGGCTTGTAAGCTTTGAAGTTCCGCCAATATGTCTATCAGCCTTATATTTTGTAATAGGAACATTGTACAAACCGCCCTTCTGCCAGCCTCTATACACAGATACAAGACTTGACACTCCATTGCCCTGAAGCTCTTTAAATATCTCCTCAATATTTTCTATTGTTGTCACAGTAACAGCTCTTGTTCCAAACAGGAATTCCTCTCTGTCTGTTCCCAGGAAATCAACCCTTGTATTATAACTGCTGTCCTTTTCTGATATAAGCCCTTTGTTAAGAAGATATTCACGATATTTTGTTGCCATTTCAGAATAATTAACTTTATCCCCTGAAAGAAGCATATAACGCACCTGCATATCCATATGTGTACGGTCTTCTTCTGCTTTTTTCATTGTACCTGAACTAGAATTATTCAGTGGCTGTACATATATGTCACGAAGAAGAAACCTTGCAAAACAGCGGTTATAATTTACCATAACCCCATTTGGCTGCGCTTCTATATAAGCACGTTTATCACCTTCTTCAACTACTGCAATATATCCTGTCTCACTTTTTGTATGTGCCATACCAAAAATTGGTGCAATTACTTTATTTGCATTTCTTGACATATCAATGCCATCATTTGCATCGCCCCAGAGGTAATCTTTTGCAGTTGCGTCATCAAATCCGATGTCTTTTCCATAAATCATCTGCGAAAAACCTGTTGTATAACGTCCCTCTTTATTGTCAAGATTTATTAATGCACCATTTCCATCAGGTATAAGCATGTATCCCTCTTCATCATCAAGGAATGAATATCCCATAAATGGGAATAAACTTACAGTTGAAATATATGTTCCCTCTTTTTCTTCAACTATAGAGTCATCAGGTATACTTACTACAAGATCACTGCCATCAAGCGTTACATTGACTGTAAGCCCGAACTGATACTCACTGTAATACAACTTAGCCGCAAAACCATTGTCATTCTTTGTAACATCTATTGTAACCGGTGTAGTTATAAGGTCAACCTGATATGTATTAATTGTACCAATGATAGCAGTAATGACAATACCTGACTTCATATAAGCATTCCAAACTGAATTACTATTACCATCATCTTTCTCATCACTAAGAGTAGACTCAATATACTTTCCTGTAGCTTTTTCCTCAAGAATTATTGAAAGCCTAGGCTCATAAAGGTACATCTTATATACATCATTCTCAGCCACAAGTTCATAATCATCTATAGTAATCCATTTGTCCTTGTCAATCTTACCAACAGCTCCATCCTGTACTACTTCACCATCTTCAAGTACTGTATTTTGTTCTTCCTGTTCTTCACCTTCGCCGCCCTCTTCTGTGCCTTCAGCACCTTCTGTGGCAGTACCCTCTGTATCTACTTCTGTCGACTGCGAGACACTTGGAACTACGCCAACAGCAAGAACTATTGCAGTAGCCAGAGCAAGCATTTTCTTTAATTTTTTAATAACCAAGCCTATACACCACCTCTCCGACAACCGCACTTATGAACTCGAATACCTGAGCCCAGAGTACATATATGATAAATATTAAAAGTGCTACAATCAAAATTGTAAACAATGTAAGGCATATAACTTTAAATGTCTCCTTAGGAGTATAGTTATTTACATCTTTAATTCCAAGTATCATAAGAACTAATATCCAGCCATACATTACTACTTCTACAAGTGTGATAAGGAACTCCTCATTAATTGTAACAACATGTGATAGTATAAATACCACAGGAGTAAGCATTACATATGGCATAAGACTGTAACAGAAATATGTATATATCTTTTTAATTGTACCCTCACCTTCGTTTATTGTACATACAAGATAATTACACAATGTAACAGCTACTATCGCAATAACTATTGTACCTATATCAGATGGAATCTCATATCTTCCCTCACGTATATCTTTTTGAAGGAAACCACACAAATATTTATTAATAACATATTCTATCGTAAATATGAGCAATATTATAGATGGTGCACTCCATGATGCCCTTCCTTCCCTCGCTATGCCGTATGAACCATCCATTGGATGTCTCATGAAATACTTTGCATATCTTACATTTGAAAGCACACCTTTATCCTTTACGCTGTCCCATGCTGCTCTAGGCTTATTTAATATGCCTTTTCTTTTATCTGCATACTTAACTGCTTTAATAATAATATACAAGGCTATGATGAATAACAATGCAGCTACAATATTCTTTTTAAGCCATTCATTTCTAATTTCCCAAAATGCATCTGAATAACCTTCCCAGTCCTTGGCAAGTCTTGCATATTTAAGCGCTGTATCATAATTTTCTTCTTGGAAATATGCGCGCCCCATAGCTTTATTTGCATAGTCAAACATACTATTCATCTCAAGGACTTTTCTAAGCGGCTCTTTACTCTCTGTATAACGTCCCTTTGAGTAAAGATACAATGCATTATGAAGAAGCTTCGTAAATTCTGAAGGCTGATATACCTGTATCTGACGTTTGTCAGCATCAAGTATATAAATATTATCACTGGCATCAACCTGTATGCTTGAAACCTGTGTAGACAAACCTACACGCTGTGTACCATCATCTGATGCACCAAATACAAACAGAAGCTCGCCCTGATTATTAAACTCATATATATAACCTTCACTTGAAGCTACATACACATTATCATGGTTTCCTGCTGCAACTGCTGCAGGAGTTTCATCATATGCTGATGCTGATGTTATGCTTTTTATAAGATTGTTACCTGCAATATTAAGTCTTTTGAGCGTATTATATTCTTCACCACGTGTAACTGTATAGATAAGCCCTTTTGCATCTATTGCAAGATTATCCGGTGTAGATGGTATATTACTTCTCTGCTTTGCACGCTGCTCATCAGTAAGTATTGCACGGAATATAATCTGCTGCAGGCTTACTGATGCAAAGTTTGTTCCGAAGTATCCAAGGAATGTGCCACCGTTATCTGGTGCAATTTCAACTATACCATTTGTATTTGACTCACACACGATATACATTATGCCTGCATCATTTACAACAAGCTTAACCGGCATAAACTCCAACGCCTCACCATACAATGGACTGTCTGGCTTTGTATACTTATTAACTACATTGCCATCCTCATCAAATTCAAATACGGCGGCAGCATCTCTATCTGCCACATATACATGCTTATTCTCCTCTGTAACAAATACACCTCTTGGTGAGACAAGAGTTCCCTCACCAATTACTTTAATCAATTCACCTGATGCTTTGCCTACCACAATTCGTCCATTTCCGGTATCTGCCACATACATTGTTCCATCTTTTGTAATATACATATCATTTGGATTTTTTAAGAATTCTTCTCCAAATTTTATGATTGTAGAATGTGCCAGATAGGCTGTCTGTGTCTCCAGCGTCCTTCCATATCCGTCCTTTGTAAATGTACGATATGGTGTTTCTGCTGAGGCTATTGCCGGACTTATGCCGGAAATCAGAACAATTGCAGTCAGAAACGTAGCCACAAGTTTTATAAACTTTTCACTTATTTTCATAACGCCTTATTCCTTCTCCTCTTTGCAATGTTTACCAGCTACTACTTAATACCAGAATGTGCCATTGTATTCATGACATTATTCTGAAGAACTATAAATAATATAAGATTTGGCAGGAACAAAATCAATGAAGCTGCTGCCGCCATACCCTGACCAGACACAGTATTATTTGCATTTACCAGCGAGTTCATATAGAATGTCAATGTTTTCATACTATCATCATTTACATAGTAGTTAGAAGTTTCTACATTCACCCATACCTGCTGGAATACAAGAATTGCTGCTGTTGCTATTGCGGGTTTAATCATAGGTATGATAATCTTAAAATACACCGTCAAGTCCGTAGCTCCGTCTATATATGCTGCCTCAATCAATGCATCAGGCACCTGTTCAACGAACTGTTTTACAAGAAATAGGGCTACCGGATACGCCAAAAGCGGAAGGATATGTGCCCAAATGCTGTCAATAAGTCCGAACTTACAGATAACAAGATATCTTGGAATAAGTACGGCAGTTGGCACAAACATAAGAGCAAACTGATTAATTGTCATCATCATATCACGTCCTTTAAACTTTAACTTTGAAAGCGCAAATGCTGCAAAAGTTGTAAAGAGCAATGACAATCCTACCGTAAGCACTGTAACAATAACACTGTTAAATACGTATCGGCTAAGCGGTACACCTGAAGTACGGCTGAACTTAATGAGCTTTGTAAAGTTCTCAAATGTAGCATTCCGAACAAAGAAGGTCGGTGGAAACGCAAAGAGCTCATCCATTGGCTTAAATGCATGGTTTGCAATAAATACTATTGGTATCGCCATCATAATAACCAACGGAAGCATAATTGCTATAATCTTTAATTGACCTATTTCAAAATGCTGAGGATTCATCCTTTTTCCTTTATATGCCATATTTAAGCTTCCCTCCTTTTAATCTTTTTCAGTAAGAAGTGCATTAGCACCCTTTGAGAATATCTGTACAATCAACAGTAATACTACTGAAACTGTTGCTGCATATCCCATTTCGTATCTTAAGAAACCATAATCCTCTATATGGTTTACAATAAGCTGTGCCGCATATCCCGGTGAAGGATTTCCTGTAAGCTGTGTTGATATAAGGCCGTTCTGAAAAGCATTAACAACAGCCATAACCGCAGCAAACAACATCTGTGGCTTCATCTGTGGGATTGTTATGTAAATCATCTCCTGAAAACGATTCTTAATACCATCAATCGCTGCTGCCTCATATAACTCTTCATCTGAGTTAAGAATACCTGCTATCATTGATAAGAAGCCGATACCCATTGATGACCACAGACCGATTACTATTACTATTGTAAGAAGGTATTTTTCGCTTACCAGCCATATTATAGGCTCATTTATAATACCAATACTCATAAGCCAGCTATTCAAAAGACCTGTCTGGTCACCTGAGAAAATAACCTTCCACAAAACCGTCATAGCTACACCTGCCGTCATACTTGGTGAATAAAGTATAAGGGCAAATACAGTTCTAAATGGTTTTGTAAGATTACACAGTGCCCATGCAAGCACGAAAGATAACATATATCCTCCAATACCTACAACCACAGCATATACTACAGTATTTGGCAATACATGCTGCATAAATACTTCATCACTGGTAATCAGTGTAATGTAATTCAGAAAACCTACAAAAGACGGCCACTGAATTGCATTAAAGTTTGTAAATGACAGGATTGCTGCCACTATTACAGGCACCAGTATGAATATAATAAATACCAATGCATATGGTGCCATGAAGCCATATCCATTATAATTGGAATTCTCACGCTTCCTGATATTATTCTTTTTTGTTTTCTTTTCACTATTTGCCATATTTTTTCTCATCCCTCCGTTTAAGCTGAACTTAACATCACTAAGCCGCCTAAGCTCTATCTTCCAAGCAACTCAGTTACACTCTTCAGCGTAGGAATATTATAATCCTTGACAACAGAACCATCGCTGTTATTATAACCAAACTCCTCAAGTTTCCTGTCAAACTCATGGTTAATGGACTTCACAGCCTTGTCAATCCTAGTCTGTTCATTACTGCCGTTAACAGTAATATCATTAAAGGTATTGCTCATCTCACGCTCAAGCAGATAAGTTCCGGGAACTCTTGGAACATCTACAACATTCTTAGCTGTTTCAGCGATAACATTCTTAGAATCAACCTCAAGCGGAAGCTGTTGAAAGGCTTTCATATTTGCTGTAGGCCAGATATATTCACTTCCGTACGAAATCTGTATTGTCTGACCAAATTTTGCCTGTGTCTCGTTTGAAGACCACCATTTTACAAATTCCCATGCCTTTTCTTCTCTTTTGTTGTCACTCTTAAATATAACACTACTCTCTGCACATCCACATACGGAGCGATCGATACTTCCATCACTCTGCTCTGTGCCAGGTATAAGAGCTATCTCCCATGAACCTTCAAGTTCAGGTGCCGCATTTGTAAGCATATTATATGTGGCATAATCTGCAATTCCTATCGGCATATCACCATTTCTAAAATGCTGATAGAAGTTATCAATATTTACAGGCAAGTTATAAATTGTAAAGAGGTCTGTAAGTGTTGTAAAACCATTTACTGTTGACTCGTTTCCAAGTGCCACGCCCTCTGCTGCTGTAGGATTGTATAGTGAACCTCCGTTTTGCACAATAAGTGGTGTAGTACCATGGAAATTCCTCATTAAAATCATTCCTGCTGTCGGATAGTAGAAGTTAAGCCCCCTCATTTGAAGGTCAGGAAGCATATCTATTACTTCTTCCATTGTATTAGGTATTGGAATACCAAGTTTTTCCATAACATCTTTACGATAGAACAATACCCAGAAATTCATTGTTTCAGGCATTGAGTAAACACTGTCACCAATTGTACCTGTCATAAAGAAACCAGGCTCATAATCTTCTGCTGCCTTTTTAAAATCACTATATTTTGTCATATCCACAAGAGCCCCTCTTATAGCCAGCTCATATGGAATAGTATAGTTAATACCGGTTGCAACATCTGGCGCATTTCCTGCTGAGTTTGCCAATACAAGCTTATACTGGTCAGGCATGATACTTATATCTACTTCTATACCTGTTTCAGGTGTAAAGTCCTCATCAATCATCTTTTGCATAATCTGCACATACTGATTTGAACGGTTTACCCATACCTGTATATGATCTTTATCTGTATTCTTTGTCGAATATGCCTGTTCAGTAAATGATGCAACAAACCTCTGAACATTCATTGCCATTGACTTAAAGATACCCGGTTTTTTAGGAAGGTCTGCTCCCTCCTGATATATCCATAAACGGTCTATTGCAAGATCATTCGCGATAAGATTATCTATTGTCTGTGCAAGATAATGGTTTACTGAGTTTGTACTTGTTGTAAGCTCTGCTACACGATAAGGTATCTCATCAGGATTATCACCTAAGCTTTGAAGCTGGTTTGCTGCAATCAGCATTGATGACATTACCGCAACACCTTTATCACTGTCGCTCCACTTAATGGCGCTCTTTTCAAGTTCTTTAAGTCTGTCAGCATATCCATGAAGTATATCATCAACCCCTGGGATATATCTTGAAAGTTTAAGGTCACGATACTTATCCGCATTAGTTCCTGCAACCTTTGTAATTTCAAGTGCAAGGTCATTGACCTCTGACATAACCACATCAATTTCTTCCATGATATAGCATATAGGATCCATGCTTAATGTATATGAAATTGTATGTGTACCTTCATCAAGATAAACACTGAGCTTATTGCCGTCTTCATCTTCCAAAGTTGATGTCTTATACTTAGTTGTATATGCCATACCATATGAGCGAAACGCTTCATTTGGTATCTTGCCATCTACTTCTATATCAACAAATACCGGAAAATCTGTTTTTTCAGACTGACGATAATTCATTGCAATATAGTAGTTGCCTGATGATGGTGCATCAAATTGATATGTAATTTTCTGTCCTGCTACGCTAAATGATGAAGAATCAATGGTGTTTAAAACTGTGTCCTTTACCTCATATGGCGAAAGACTTGTGTCATATTCTGCTACAGCATGAATTGATGAGTCATTGGTATAACTGTATTTCTCACCCTCAATCTCAACAATCTCATCTCCGTCTGCCTTTTCTGAACCACTGTAAGTATCAGCAACCGAAGGTGCTTCAAATTCCAAATTACCTAAAAGGAATTTACCTTCATCTACATCAAGTTCCAAAGTATGTTCACCCTTAGTAAGTTCAAGTTTAAGCGGATCTGAATGACGATAGCTTGAATCTTTTATGTAGCCATGTTCCCACTGTACTACCTTCTCAGGAACTGTGACCACCTCATTGTCATATCTGTCATATGATGGTTCATCACTAAGTTTCCATGTAGTCTTAAATTCAAGATTGCGCATCTCATAAAACGGGTATTCACCATCAATCTTGATATTCATAGACACCGGAAGAATCGATACATCATATGATAAGTAATCAAGACTCAAAAAATATAGACCATCTTCTGGAATATCTACTTTAAGACTTATTTTGTTTCCAGTTTTCAGTCTAATTACTTCTGAACTTTTACTATATCCCTGCGTATCTTCTGTCAATTTTGACTTATCACTATCCGATATCATACTTTCAGCAGAACATTCAACTGTACTGCCTGTATAATCAGATAATTTGTACTTCTCACTTATTACACTGTAATTTGTAGAAATACGTTCGCTGGAATAATCTTCAGCATCATTAGATGATGATGATGCTGTCGGTGTGCTTTCCGGCTCTGCGCCCTCTGTCGTATCAGAGGTACTTGAGGTAGCTTTTACGCAATACCCCACACTTCCGACTGAAAGAGCTGCTATTAAGCCAAGCACAACGGTTTTTTTAACCTTGTCTCCAATTTTTTTGTGCCGCATAACATCCTCCTTTAAGCTTTATGTTACTGTTCACCCTAAAGCCATTTCTGGTTAAGATGTAAAAAGTAACAAATTTACTCATTGCTCCTCATCCTTATATTAATTTAAAATACTTTAGTTTATTATATAATACTATGATTTTTAACAAAAGTCAATACTACACATACCATTTTATTGTGATATTTGCTTATTACAGACATTTTTTTGTCATTTTTTTAGTCAAATTGTATACATATTTCACAAAGTCAGCATTTTACCCTTATTGCACTTTATACAAAAGCCTTTAAGTTCTACACAAAAAGCAGGCATAGATTAAGCAAAACCATTAATAAACTTAACCTATACCTGCCTATTTAGCTAATAACACCAGCTTATTTTAACTTTTTGTATACCATTCTGATAAGATATACAGCAGACGTAATAACTGTAAGAACAATTGTATACTTTAATATTGAATCAAAGTCTGTATGCCATACATTCATCAAAACAAGTGAAATTATAAGAAGAACTGCAATCCAATATATAAACGCTCCCCCTGTAACTACTACCCACATAAGAACATCTTTTACTGTATCTACTGCCCGTTCCTTTATCGTTCTGATATCACTCATTTTATAATCTCCTCCATTAATACTTAACGCCCCAGATACTCTCATTAGAACCAACTGCCGAAAATGTCATAACAGCTGTACCTGCTTCATCATTCATGGCGCAAAATACTCCTTTGTATTCATTTTTGTCATATTTGATAGTTACATAATAACTGTTATCTTTAGCTTCCCATGTACCTGTAATCTTATTGCCAAACACTCCGCCATCTTCAGTAAATATAAGTTTAAACGGAGTTGCTATTTTGGCATCTACACCCATTCCCTGATTAATTACATAATACTCACCTGCAACTTCATCAGCCGCATAGCCTGTTTCTGAAACAGTTTCTCCATCTGTAGCATATGGAAGCATACATGGCCATGCATCTTCATTAAGAAGATACTGATGTACTCTTGGCTCATGGTATTCTGAACCATCGTCAAAGCGTGTATGATATACTATATATCTCTTGCCATCTTTTTCGTCTATAAAAGCTGAATTATGACCTGTAGCCATATATGCTTTTTCAAGACTTGGCAGTAAATAATTGCCTGAAAGCTTAAGTCCCATATATGCAGGATTTCCCTTGCCTATCAACGGAGTATTGCCATTCATATCAACATAATCTCCATCAACCTTATCTGAACGAAATACTCTTATCTGATAGCCTCCCTTTCTATCAAGTTTACCATATGACACATACAGATAATAATATCCGCTTGGCTCATCATATAAAATATATGGAGCTTCTATAGATGTATGTCCTCCACCTAGAATACGCTTTCCATAATATGGATCAATCCCGTTTTCTTCATCTGCTTCGGGACGTATTAACTTGCCTGTATTTTCATCAATTTCCAAAAGATGTATTCCACCTGACCATGAACCATATACCATCCATAATCTCCCATCTTTGTCATGGAATATTGTAGGATCTATTGCATTAGGACATTCATTAAAATTATATTGCACTCCGCTTATATAATTCTCAAGGGCATATTCTTTGCTCACATAATCAAGTATGTCTGTATTTTTAAGTGTATTTTCATTATATCCTGAATATATAAATGCTCCCTGCCATTCAAAAGGCCCTTCTGGAGATTTTGATGTGGCATAACATAAATTAGATGCATTCCATGTTGATGAAGTACAAAAATACATATAATAAAGCTGCTTTTCCTCATTATAGTATATATCAGGTGCCCATACATGTGTACCACCATTATCAGTAGGTATAGCAGAAAACATATTGCCTGCAAAGTCAAATATATGGTCATTCTCCATAAATGTACCATATACAGGATTATTAGTATCATACCCATCTCCAAGTTTAGTCCAGTTTCTTAAATCTGTTGATTTAGCAGCAGACATATGTGAACCATAAATATAATATGTATCTCCAACCTGAAGAATAGATGGATCATGCACACTTACACCAGCTTTAATCGATGCTGTTTTTATACCATCATAATTAACTGTATAATCAGCATCTTCTGGTGGTTTTGCCGCCTCTTTGTCTTTCGTTTCGGTTTCTTTGTTTTCATCAGTTTTGGCATCATCTCCCGAATCAGAATTACCGCATGCAGCAAGCATAAATACCATAGATGCAACTGCTGCCGCTCCAAGTACTTTCTTAAATTTTTTCGCCATAATAAATGTTCCTCCTTCTCCTTGTTTATATTAGCTGCATTAAACCTCTCCTTCTTATACTTCTCATTTTACTATCATTTTATGGTTGTGTCAATTTGGATATTGCAAGTAATAACATATAATAAAAAAGAGGATTATCTTTCACACATACAAAATTAAAGTCTAACAGCAATAAAAAGACACCTGATCCAACAGGTGTCCCATATTTACTCAAATATTTACTTCTATTGTATAGCTTTTTTCAAAAACTTCTCCAGCTTTTAATACATTGCCATATTCCCTATCTTCTAAACTGCCAGTAAACCCTTCTCTGTCACATCTGCCATACCATGGCTCAATGCAGATAAATGGGGCAGCTTTTTTAGCAGGCGACCAGATACCAAGCAATGGTGTGTCAAATGAAACTGTAAGATACTCCTTTCTCTGTGGGGTTTCAAGTGAAACTTTTTTAATACCAGTTGAATCTAAAACTAAAGCATCTTTGTCAAACATCTTATCAGTTACTTTAAGACAGCCATCATTAAGAGAAAAAGTATTTGTTACATCTCCTAACAGCCCATCTGCTGTAAGCTCACCGCTTTCCACATTTTCTGCATCTGTATGCAGATTGATGAAATATCCGTCCTTACTTCCTTTACCACTCTCCGGGCATAAGAAAGCCGGATGTGCCCCAAGTGAAAAGTACATTGTCTGTTGTGAATTATTATATACTTTCCAAATTACTTTTATTGAATTTACTTCCAGCTGGTATCCAACTTCAAATAAAAAACTAAATGGATATATCTTCTGAGTTTCTTCATCACTTTCAAGCTTAAACCAAATAGAATCGTCTTTCTTTTCTGCCAATGTAAAATCCATGTCCCTTGCAAATGCATGTTGTGGAATTTTCTCATACCATACATTCTTATATCTGTACTTTTGTCCATTTAATTTTCCTACAAACGGAAAAAGTACTGGTGAAACCCTGCCCCAATACTCTGAATCACCACTCCACATATACTGCCTGTTGTCACTACTGCGTATAAGGCTCACTAACTCTGCACCTTTTTGATTAATCCCAGCCTCAAGTACGCCATTTTTAATTATATAATCTGCCATAGCACCTCCTGTTATTTTTATATTTACTCAAAATATATTATCGTTTTATTTATAATGTATGCTTCAACATAATTTATGTAATTATAACATAACACAAGCAGAAGTAAAAGCAGATATTTACAATCCACAGGAATATTTTAACACTCTGTGTTACTATTCACTTCATTGACCAGCAACAAATATTGCTTTCAGCACTGAATGCACACATTTTACCAAAATCATACCAAAAAACCTCAAAATTTAACCAAATGTGAATTATAACCTTTTCCAAATTATTCTTATATATTATGCTTTACTATGAACTAATGTTCTGATATAATATAAATATATTACATTTAGGATGTGATTATTTATGTCTTCTTCAACCATTTACCATATTGATGTAAACTCAGCATTTTTATCATGGCAATCATGCTACGACATAAGCATTGACGCAAATGCTGTTGATTTACGTACTATTCCTGCCGCTATAGGTGGCAGTCAAGAGATGCGCCATGGCATTGTACTTGCAAAGTCCACTTCAGCAAAAGCATATGGCATACAAACAGGTGAACCTCTTGTTAATGCTTACAGAAAATGCCCTTCACTTGTAGTTAAGCAGCCTGATTTTTCAGTATATGTTGAATACTCAAACAGATTTATAAAGCTTTTACATGAACATACCCCTATTGTTGAACAATATAGTATAGATGAAGCTTATTGTGATATGACAGGAATGGAGCTTTTGCATGGCAATCCTGTTCAATATGCCAACAGGCTGCGTAAAGAGATTAAAAGCCACCTTGGATTCACTGTTAATATAGGAGTTTCAAGCAATAAACTGCTTGCAAAAATGGCCTCTGATTTTACAAAACCTGATAAAGTCCACACTCTTTTTCCTTCTGAAATCGAAGAGAAGCTCTGGCCTCTTCCTGTTGAAAGTTTATTCTATGTAGGAAAATCTACTGCAGCAAAGTTAAAATCACTTGGCATAAAAACTATTGGCGCACTTGCACATTCTGATTATAATGTTATTAAAAAAACTTTTAAAAAGCATGGTGAAGTAATATGGAATTATGCTAATGGCATTGCACCTGATACTCTTAGTGACATGCCCGCACCTAATAAAGGTTATGGCAATTCACTTACAATACATTTTGATGTTACAGATGCTGATACCGCCAAAAAATTTCTGCTGTCACTATGTGAAACTGTAGGAGAACGCATAAGACTTGATGGTGTATATATAAGTGTTGTATCAGTTACAATAGTTGACTCCGAATTTGGACATCGTTCTAAACAGACTACACTGGATTCTACAACTAATGTTACAGAACTTATATATCAAACTGCCTGTCATCTATTTGACGCCGCATGGAATAAAAAACCAATACGACAGCTTGGAGTAAGTACAAGTCATGCTTCTGAACAAAAATATGAGCAGTATAATCTTTTTGACATGGACAAGTACGAAAAACTTTCCAAACTAAATAATGCCATTGATAACATACATACAAAATACGGAAAAGACTCTATAATACGTGCATGTTTTCTTGACAATAACATGTCAGGCAAGACAAGTCTTAGCGTCGAAAAACAACGTAAAAAAATTAAAAAGCAATAGTGTAAAAATTTAAGCCGCAAAAAACGCGGCATGAGGGACTGAAATGATAAAACAACGTAAAAATACTATTAAAACTGTAATGTATCTCTTTTTTATTATTGCCGGACTGGGACTGCTTATATTTATACTTATAAGCAGCAAAAGCAAAGAAACCAAATTTATCGCCACCTGTATATCCGTTTGGTTGCTTTTTGCAATATTTTGCATATATAAAATAGTAAGACAAACAAAACGCCAAAGCATATTCAAAAAAGGTATCATGTCTTTAAGAGACCTTGATGATATGGATGGGATAGGTTTTGAGCAGCTAACATGTGATATACTTATTGCTAATGGATTTGAAATTGCTGAAAATACTCAAATCAGTGCTGACTTCGGAGTGGATGTACTGGCTTTAAAAGACAATATAACATATGCCATACAATGCAAAAGGTATCAGGAAACAGTCGGCATTGAGGCAGTTCAACAGGTTTATGCAGGACGTGCTTATTATGAATGTCATGTTGCAGTCGTTTTAACTAACAGATATTTTACCTCTGCAGCACAAAAACTTGCCGACAAGATAGGAGTTGTACTATGGGACAGAGATACTTTGCGCGAACTGCTTTAAATAACTAATATAACTCATTTAAATAGACTTTATCAAACATAAAGTTAATCTGAATGAATTTATAATGTGGGGATATTTATGAACAAAATAAAGATATCTGTACGTGACCTTATTGAATTTATACTGCGTTCCGGTGACATTACTTCCTCTACAGGCATTAGGGATACTGACGCAATGCATGAAGGCACACGTATTCACAAAAAACTGCAAAAACATGCCGGAAGCGGATACATGGCAGAAGTTACCCTGTCTATTACTCTGCCCATTAATTACGATGGTGCAGAATTTGAACTATGTGTAGAAGGGAGAGCCGACGGCATTTTTACAGATAATGGCATCACTACTATAGATGAAATAAAAGGTGTATATTATGATATTAATCTTTTGCCTGAACCTGTAGCAATTAACAGAGCACAAGCTTTATGTTATGGATATATATACGCCTCTGAACATAATCTTGAAGGTATAGGCATACGAATGACCTATTGCCATATCCCTACAGAAGAAGTGCGCTATTTTAATGAATATATAGAATATGGTGAGCTTAAATTATGGTTTGAAAATCTAATAAATGAATATTCCAAATGGGTAGCATGGCAGATTAAATGGCACGAAACAAGAAATACATCTATTAAAGACTTTGAATTTCCCTTTGAATACCGTCCAGGTCAAAATACCCTTGTAAAAGGGGCATACCAGTCAATCCTTCGTAAAAAAAGACTTTATATAGAAGCTCCAACAGGTGTTGGCAAGACCATTTCAACAGTATATCCATCTGTAAAAGCTTTAGGCGAAGGTATTGCAGATAAAATTTTTTATCTGACTGCAAAAACTATAACAAGAACTGTTGCCGAAGAAACATTTAATATACTTACTAATAAAGGAGTTCAGCTAAAATCTGTCACAATTACTGCAAAAGAAAAAATATGCATATTTGATAAACCACAATGCCACCCTTTTTCATGTCCCAGAGCACATGGACATTTTGACAGAGTAAATGATGCAGTATATGATGTTATTACACATGAGATACAAATAACGCGAAACATTATTAATACTTATGCAGAAAAGCACAATGTTTGTCCATTTGAAATGTGCCTTGATATATCGACTTGGGTGGATGCAGTAATTGGAGACTACAACTATGCCTTTGATCCAAATACAAGCCTTAAGCGCTTTTTTAGCACTGAAACACATAACAACTATATATTTTTGATTGATGAAGCTCACAATCTCGTGGAACGTGCAAGACAGATGTATTCAGCAGAACTTACCAAAGAAAGTTTTCTTGAAACAAGGCAGATAACTAAAAGAGTCAGCAAAAAACTAACTAAAGAGCTTGGACATTGTAATCAATCACTTTTAGCACTTAAAAAGGATTGTGATGAACTAAAAAAATACGATATAATTGATATAGAAGAATTTGTAATAAAACTAATGCGTCTTGCTGCGTGTTTTGATGAATTCCTGCAAAAACCTGCTTCCATTGAACATATAACTGATAACAATTTACGTGAAAACCTTTTAGAATTTTACTTTAATGTGCGTTCATTTTTATCTATATATGAAACAATTGACAGCAAATATATCATATATTCTGACTACAATGAAAATAATGATTTTTGCCTTCATCTAAAATGTATGGACCCTTCTAAAAATCTTGATATATATTTAAATAAAGCAAGAGCCGCTATATTTTTTTCTGCAACCCTTATTCCTGTAAAATATTATAAGGAACAACTTGCAGGCAGAGCTGATGATTACGCAATATATGCTCCATCTCCATTTTCGGCAAATAACAGACTGCTTCTGATAGCTTCCGATATAAGCACAAAATATACCAGACGCGGCCCAGAAGAATATAAAAAAGCTGTTGAATATATCTACCAATTTATAAGCATAAAAAAGGGCAATTACATGATATTCTTCCCTTCTTATAAATTAATGGATGATATTGGAGAATATTTATGTGAAAAATTTTATAATAAAAATATAAAATATACAAAATTTATTATGGACGGAAGAATATACAATCCACTAGATGAAATGGATAATTATGATACACCAAAAGAAGTATACATTTACCAACAGTCTGCATCAATGAATGAACAGCAGCGAGAGGAATTTCTTGCACACTTTGAAGCTGAGTCAAAACAAACAACTATAGGATTTTGTGTAATGGGAGGAATATTCAGCGAAGGTATAGACCTTAAAGGCAACAGACTTATAGGTACAATTATAGTAGGAACCGGTCTTCCAATGGTATGTACAGAAAACGAACTTTTCAGGGAATATTTTGATAATAAAAAGAAATCTGGATTTAATTATGCATATCAATATCCCGGCATGAATAAAGTACTGCAGGCGGCCGGAAGGGTAATACGTACCGATACAGACCGTGGTGCAATACTTCTTCTTGACGAAAGATTTCTGCAAAAAACCTATCAGGAGCTTTTTCCAAGAGAATGGTTTCCTTATCAGGTTGTAACAAGAAAATCCATAAAATACTACACAGAACAATTTTGGAATTTATGATAAAACTGCTGTCGTTGCTGCTTACTACACACTTATGAACGATAGTCTCCATTAATTTTCACATAATCATATGTGAGATCACAGCCCCAAGCTTTTGCTTGAGAAGCTCCCTGATTCAAATTTATATTGATGTATATTTCATTTTCTGCAAGCACTTTCGCCGCCTCTTCTTCTGAAAATGCAATACTCATACCATCCTTATACATTTTAACACTGCCTGCTGACGATGCAAGCTCTAAATCTACTTTTTTAATATCAAAATCTGCATCAGTATAACCTATTGCACATAATATACGTCCACAATTTGCATCTTCTCCAAACATGGCACACTTAACAAGTGATGAACCTACAACACTTTTTGCCACTTTTACAGCAGTATCTAAATCAGGAGCTTGTGAGCATGTACACTCAAGAAATTTTGAAGCCCCTTCTCCATCTGCTGCCAGCATCTTTGTCATATTAAGCATTACTATATACAGCGCTTTTTTTAATTTTTCATAGCTCTCATCTTCTGCCACAATTTCACTGTTTCCTGCCATTCCATTTGCCATTACACTTACCATATCATTAGTTGATGTATCTCCATCGATGGTTAAACAATTATAGGTAATTTTCACAACATCCGACAATGCCTTTTGAAGCATTTCAGATGATATTGCAATATCTGTAGTTATGAAATTAAGCGTAGTAGCCATATTAGGATTTATCATGCCGCTTCCCTTTGCCATACCTCCAAGATGACATATCTTTCCTGCTGCCTCAAACTCCACTGCCACCTCTTTTCTTACAGTATCTGTAGTCATAATAGCATTAGCAGCCTCAATATGCCCTTCTACAGACAAGCCAGATGCAAGTTCTTTCATATACTGCTCAAATGGCTCAATACTCATCTTCTCACCTATAACACCTGTAGATGCAACTATAACTTCCTGTGCCTTAATGCCAAGTACTTCTGCCGCAAGCCTGCTTACATCTTCTGCAATCTGTTCCCCATTTTCATTACATGTATTGGCATTTTTAGAATTTACAACAACAGCCTTTGATGTATTTTGGCTTGCTTCCAAATGCCTTTGCGTTACAGTTATTGGTGCACCTTTAACTTTATTTGTAGTATACACTGCTGCCGTATTGCACAATGTTTCGCTGTAAACCATACCTAAATCATTCTTTTCTTTTACCGGATTAATACCACAATTAAGCCCATTAGCAGTAAAACCTGCTGCTGCACATACCCCACCTTCAATATATTTATAACCTTCAAATTGTTCCTTTTCCATCCCTGTATCCTTCCTTTCTTAATTTTTGACACTCTTTTTAAATATTACTCTTTTAAAGCTTCTTTGCATCTATCAAGACCTGCCTGTGGTATTTCTCCAGATGTTCTTATATCAAGTATGCTCTCTGTTTCTGTCAATGCATTTTGGTACCATATTGCTGCCTCTGAAAAATCTCCAACACCTTCATAATACATGCCAAGCTCACAGCATACTTCTGCACATGACTCTGTTACTGCATCTTTAAGTGCATTACCAAAAAATCCCACCACATCATTTTTTATACGATAATATCTTGTCAGTACACATATTGCCTCTTTAACTTCATCCATACTTCGTCCATCCTGCTCCAATGTCTGCATAAATACAGATGATGCTTTAATAAAATCCTCATCTGTACCAGAATGAAACAACTCCATTGCATACATATGATGAAGCTTTTTTGAAAGTCGTGTATCTTTTGATACTCCGGCAAGTGCATCAAGGTCGCGTGACGCATGATTGCCCTCCGGCCGATGCTGTACCTCTATATCACTGTCATACACTATAGGATCTATACGCAAAGTTTCATGAATTGCATCAATCCATACAAACTCTCTTAAACGTCTGTACAGCTTTGGTCTATGCTCCTTTTCAAAATTATAAACTGTGCTCATATCAGATGGAGTACAATAAAGCATTTGCACTATCTCAATTTCCGGCAGAAGTATCTTTTTAAGTTTCTTTAATTTATCCCTGTTTTCTTTATCAAGATATTCGTCCGCATCTGCTGTGTATATATACTCCATTGAAGCCTTAGAAGAAGCAAAATTTCTAGCTTCTGAAAAATCACCTGTCCACTTAAAATCATATACTTTATCTGTGTATTTTAAGGCAATATCTTTAGTATTATCAGTTGAGCCAGTATCTACTATAATAATCTCATCCATTATATCCGCAAAGCTGTTTAAGCATCTTACAAGCACCTTTTCCTCATTTTTTACAATCATACAAAGACTTATTGTTATCATTAATTTCACCCTTACTCTTCATCATAATTATCTATACCTACATCATCTATAATTGTATCATCACCTACATCTTCCGGCACATCATCTCCAATATCTCCATCATCATAATCATCAGGTTCAGGTGTCGGCTGCGGTTCAGGTGTCGGCTGTGGTTCAGGTGTTTCCTGTGGTTCGGGTGTTTCATACTCATCGTCTATATCATCAGGCACAGGTTCAGGAGTTTCATCCTCATCTGGTCCATCATCTGTATTTTCCGGTTGTGGATTAGACCATGTATTGTCATTATTTGGGGTATAATCATTATAATCCTTATTCTCATTCTCATAGCTTTCAAAATCTTTATATTCAAGGTCAGAATGTATCTGTCCCATAAATTCTTCCCAAATGCTTAAAGGGTAAGTTGAACCATACAGATTGCTAAGAGTCTGAGGTGTATCATAGCCAACCCAAACCGCTGTAGAATAGTAAGGAGTAAATCCACAGAACCATCCATCTTTTTTATCACTTGTTGTACCTGTCTTTCCCGCACATGCCATATTGCTAAGAGCATGGCCTGCAGCAGTACCAGTCTTTAATACACCTGTAAGTATGCTTGTCATCATACGTGATGCATTTTTTTCATATATCTTTTTCTCCTTACGCAGTTTATTATTATTGACAATAACATTGCCATCTGCATCTGTAATCTTTTTAATACATGTCGGATCTCGAAATACACCATCATTAGCAAGTGTAGCATATGCTGATGCCATCTCTACTGTTGTTACGCCATTTGTAATTCCTCCAAGAGATGCAGCAGGTACATAATCTGTATCAACAATTCTGTTAAAATTCATCTTTAACACATATGACAATCCAACTGCTGGCGTAAGCTCTTCAAAAAGTTTCCATGCAACTACATTCTTAGATTTTTCAACAGCATATCTTAAAGGCACCTTCCCCGCATATGTTCCATCTGAATTTCTAGGACCGCCTTCAAAATAAGTATCATCAACTATTGTATCAGGCGTATAATCCCTTTCAAGCTGTGGAGTATATACCGCTATAGGTTTAAATGAACTTCCCGGCTGTCTGTAGCTTTGAAAAGCTCTGTTTAATGTATAACCTGTGATAGATTTCTGCTTGCGCCCACCTACTATTGCCACAACATAGCCTGTTTCGTTATCAATACATGTAGCAGCACCTTGAAGCTTATATACTTTATCCTTTTTAGTCTTTTCAGTAAAAGAACTAAGCTGCTCATTTACTGATTTCTGCAAAATCTTTTGTTTCTTCTTATTAAGTGATGTATATACTCTGTATCCTCCAGTATATAATAAGTTATGACATTCATTATATAACTCATCATATTCTTTATCATATTCATCACGTTCTTCATCACTTGCAAATTTATATTTAAACTCAAATCCACGTGTCTGCATAAGCGATTTTACTGCACATCTGACAGCATAAGTAGTTAAATAATTTTGAGTTTTAATAGTATCTGCCGGGTCCAAAATTATATCTTCATATGATGCATCACTGTATTCTGCTGCTGTTATAGCCCCTTCTTCCATCATCTGCTTAAGCATACGTTCCTTTCTTTCATTGGTTTTACTAAAATTATCTAAAGGATCATATAAGCTTGGTCTATTTGGAATAGCGCATAAAAATACAGTTTCTGCCAAATCAAGCTCTGATGCAGATTTACTGAAATATCCTTTCGCAGCTGCTTCAATACCATAATATCCGTTAGCAAAATAACAGTTATTTATATAAAATTCCAAAATCTGATTTTTACTGTACTTCTTCTCCATCTCAAAAGCAATAAAAATTTCTCTGATTTTTCTCTCATATGTCTGTGCATTTGTCAAAAACGTAAGTTTTGCCACCTGCTGTGTAATTGTACTTCCGCCTCTTGTTGGTTTATCATTACCCATCATCTTATTTTTTACAAGAAGCGCAGCAGCTTTCATGGTAGAAAGAAAATTTACGCCCTCATGTTCAAAGAAATCCCTATCTTCTGTAACCACCATAGCATCTTTTGCATACTGCGGTATTTTATCAAATGTAAGATAATATGAGTCCTTATCACCTTTTAATTTTGCTATAACCGAATCATTCGACGCATATACCATGCTTGTCTCTGATGAACGGAATGTATCAACACTGGACTCTTCTATAATTTTATGCGCCTCGTTTTTCCATTTCAGAAGGTCGTCACCGAATTTAAAATAAAATACTACAAGACATCCTAAACATGTCAGCAGTAATATTAAAAAGAAAAGTTTAATTCCAAGCCGTAATTTTTTATGTTTCTTTTGCTTTTTCTGTTTCTTTACTGGCTTTTTATTATCCTTTGACAACTGTGATTTTTTCTTGCTGTCCATAAAACACCTCCAGATAATATAATCCCATGAGCATAGTTATCGCTGTATGGTATAAATTCAGTTCTTTCTATAATAGCACATTTTATGTTAAATTGCATCTTTTGTGTATTTTTTAAGAAAAAAATAATGTTTTTGAAAGATTCTATGAATATTTTTTCAAATTATTGGTAATAATATAGGTAAACAAGCTTTAATCGGCTATAAATTTTGTCACTGCAGTATCAAAATTATTGTTTGTTTCACTGAATATTTAAAATGCATTAACATATTATGATTATGTGTAGAAAAGAGGTAACTTATGAAACTATATTTTGAACGATTTAATAAAACAAAAGGCATCACTTTCCTGATATTTATATACGCACTATCTTTTTCGATGCTACTTACGGGACTTCATTTTTTCCATCCGGATAGGCATGAAACCCCTGAACAAATACAGGAAAATATTGCCGATAATATAATAAGACTCCATGTAATTGCAAACAGCGACACTGACTCAGACCAATCGCTTAAGCTTAAAGTACGCGATGAAGTACTAACCAAACTTCAAGATACTGTATCACAGTCTTCATCAGCAGATGATGCTAAACTACTTCTCGAAGCAGAAACAGAAACTATTAGAAATAGTGCATTAAATGTAATTTCCCAAAATGGCTATGATTATGACGTAAATGTTTCTCTTGGAAAAAGATATTTCCCAGCAAAATCATATGGTGATTTGGTATTTCCGTCAGGAGACTATAATGCACTATGTATTGAAATAGGTAAATCTTCTGGCAGAAATTGGTGGTGTGTTCTTTTCCCAAGCCTTTGTTTCTTAGATGAAACATCAACTATTGTACCAGAGGAATCCAAGGAAAAATTAAAAGATACACTTAGTGCTGAAGAATACAAAAGCCTTGAACAAAACAATAATAAAACAGATACTCTCAATAGTGAACAAAACGAAAATAAAAATTCTGCCAATAAAGTTAAAATCCATTCAGCAATTTATGACTGGATATGTAAAACCTTTATTTATTCTTGACTTGCTATTTATACAATGCTATAATCTTTTTAGAACATAAGTTCGCAGATTATTAATTAGATGAAAGTGATGTGATATACATGATATTTGATTTGAATGCAGATTTGGCAAAAAAACTACATATACTATCAGATGCGGCAAAATATGACGTTGCATGTACCTCAAGCGGTGTAAAACGCGAAGGCAAGAAAGGCAGACTTGGCTCTGCATCAGCTGCTGGTATATGTCATTCATTTTCTGCTGATGGCAGATGTATTTCACTTCTTAAAATATTATTCACTAATGAATGCATATATAACTGCAAATATTGTATTAACCGTGCAAGTAATAATGTATTAAGGGCTTCTTTCACTCCAGATGAAGTCTGTACTCTTACAATAGAATTTTACAAACGCAATTATATAGAAGGACTCTTTTTAAGCTCAGGAATAATTCAGTCTCCTGATTATACTATGGAACTTATAACCGAAACCTTAAAAAAACTACGTATTACTTATGGATTTAATGGATATATTCACTGTAAAGCGATTCCTGGTGCTTCTTATGAACTTATAGAAAAAGCAGGATGGTATGCTGACAGAATGAGCGTTAATTTAGAATTTCCTACAGAATCAGGTCTAAAAACCCTTGCCCCTAATAAAACCCGCAAAAATATCCTTACCCCAATGCGCCAGATACAGTCTGGTATGGCCGAAAGTATGGAAGTACTGGGAATGAAGGGCGGCAATAGAAGTGCTTATTGGCATACACAAAAAAGACTTGGTAAATTTCTTCCTGGTGAGAACCTTAAAACAAATAATCTAAATACCAGCCGTCTTAATACTAACAATAATACAGATATTTATAACAAACCTGAAAGTAATAGCATTATTAATAGTAGTAATTCTCTGTCTGCTAATGCTTCCATTGCATTAGATGCTTCAAATCAGCTTCAATATAAGCAGAAATCTACAGCACTTACACAATGGCACAGACATGATAGAAGCCGCGGATTTGTACCTGCTGGTCAGAGTACACAAATTATTATAGGTGCAACAGGCGAAAGTGACTATGAAATACTTGCTGTTACAGAAGCCTTATACCAGAGATTTGATTTAAAGCGTGTATTTTTCTCTGCATTTATTAATGTAAATAATGACAGTTCACTCGTTATAAATGATGGTCAGCCTCCTCTGAGACGTGAACACCGCTTATATCAGGCAGACTGGCTTCTGCGTTATTATGGATTTAGTGCCGGAGAGCTTTTGTCTGATAAAAGACCATTTTTTAATACTTACCTTGATCCAAAGTGCGATTGGGCACTTGGACATATGGAACACTTCCCTGTAGAAATCAATAAAGCAGATTATAATACGTTACTGCGTGTTCCTGGAATAGGTGTCAAATCCGCTGGAAGAATCGTAGCTGCAAGACGTACAGGTTCACTTAACTTCCAATCACTTAAAGCTATGGGTGTTGTATTAAAAAGAGCCATATACTTTATAACCTGCAACGGCCATATGATGTATGATTTTCTAAAAGTGGACGAAGATTATATTACACGCAATCTAATATCAGACAACTCTGATATTAAAAATGGCTTTGATGAAAAAGTAACATATAAGCAGCTTACATTATTTGATAATGATACAACACTATATTAATTCTGAAGTAATATGTACATGACTTTTATTCAACTATTAATACTATTGTATTATATGCAACAAATGAGGTTAAATTATGGACAAACCCTTAAGAATATATCAATGTGAAGATACTTTTAATGGTATCTTAAGTGCCATTTACGATGCCGGCATCTCTGGTTATGGACATGACTACATACGTATACAGCCTGTATCTGACAGTTATTTATATAATATTGAACTTTTCGCTGAATATATAAACGTAGACACTTCCAAAAAGAAAGCTGACAATGTATTAAATGCAATACAAACCAAAATATCACATGAAGCTTATGAATTTGTAATTAATGCTCTTATTTCTGATGATACTTCAAAAGGTGATATTATATATCAATTTGTAACATACGGCTTTACTATTGGCAAAAACATTACAAAAGCAATGCAGCTTAACTGTGTTGAAAAAATATTTAAAATAAAACTAAGTGTTCAAAATGAAGCCCACAGACTTATTGAATTTCTTCGTTTTAAGGAACTTCAAAACAAAGTATTATTTGCACAAATGGAACCGCATCACCATATACTGCCAATTGTCACTAATCACTTTGCAGACAGATTTAATGCACAAAATTTTATTATACATGACCTTAAACACAATGAAGCATCATTTTACCGCAGTGATGGTTTATGGGAAATAAAACTTCTCAATGAAGATGAAACTGCAAAACTAAATGAACTTGCCAGTGAAGATGAAGAATATGCTGATTTATGGAAAATATTTTTTGAATCAACATCTACTGCTGAAAGGGAAAATTATAAACTGCAACGTGGCAATCTTCCTATTCGTTTAAGAAAGCATATGACTGAATTTGAAAAGTTAAATAATCCAAATTAATCAAAAATAAAATTATATAAACAATGAATATTCGTGGTAGTTTTTCTATATTTAACACAATGAAAAAAAGAAATAACCGCCACTACTGCAATATCAACGGCTGATATAAAAATTAGTTTTTAACTGTTTGGGATAGAGCCGCTCCTATGGCTTTTCCCTTTTCTTATATCTAATATAGAACATCTGGCAACAGGAAGCAATAAATGCACACATTTTGCCAAAATCATGACAAATGGCACTGCAAAGTGCGAAAAACAACAATAGGAGTGCCTAAGCACCCCCATTTACTAAACCCCCTTGCAAAATCCGCAGTGTTGGTTTATAATCATCTTAGAAGCTAAAAGATTCTGGCACGTCCGACGGTTGTTCAATCGGAAACAATAATCAGTTTAAAAATCAAACGGA
>CAMWXG010000008.1 GCA_947178155.1 uncultured Lachnoclostridium sp. | reverse complement strand
ATATGGTATCAAGCATACAATAACTTTGTTACTTATTATTACTCAATAATTACTCAATAATTACTCAATAATTACCATAGGGAGGATAATTCTATGAATAAACCACTAACTTTTAAACGCATACTGATATATATTATATCCGCTGCTTTCATCGGTGTTATAATATATTTACTGCTTACCAGCGGCAAAATTACCATGTACAAAGATGAAAGCACAACAGGCAATACAAGCGGCAACCTACTAAATGGAGGTCTTTTCTGTGAAAATGATGGGAAAATTTATTTTGCTAATCCATATGACAGCAATAAACTATATTGTATGGACAGCGATTTATCTAATGTAAAAAAACTTTTTGATGACAGAGTAAGCTATTTAAATTCTGCTGGAAAATATATATTTTATACAAAAAGAAACGATCAGCTTGAAAATGATGGTAATGCACTGCTCTCCTTAAGTACAACAGGACTTTTTAGAATTACTACTTCAGGTCACAGTCCAGCAAAACTTTATGATGATCCTACACAGGTAGTATGCTTATTTGGAAATAATATATATTATCAGCATTATGACCAAAAGAAGGGACTTGAATTATATTCTACAAAAATAGATAAATCCGAAGAAAAAAGAATTTTAAGTGAAGCTGCTGCACCTTATGCTGTATCAAATGGTAAAATTTATTATACAGGCTGGGATAAAGAACACAATATAAACTCTATAAATATTGACGGAACAGGCAGACAGGTTATACATGAAGGGAACTTTACAAGCCTTACACGCCAAGGTGACTATCTTTATTTTATGGACATGGGAAAAGATTATTGTTTATGTCGTATACCTATTGAAGGGGGAACTGTTGAAACTATTGTAAACCAAAGAATTGCAACCTATAATGTAGCAGAAGATGGAAGTGCTGTATACTATCAAATAGATAATGGTAATGATAATGGATTGTATAAACTTGATTTAACCAACAACAATTCATCACTTATACTAAGCGGAAATTACAATTACTTAAACATTACCTCTAACTACCTCTTCTTTGAAAGCTTTGACCAGAGTGAACTTTATACATACAATTTTGCATCACAAAGTGTAAATCCACTTAATATAGAAAAAGAAGACTAGTACAACGTTTGATTCAGAAAAATTCTTTAATATACTATTATCATAAAGGCTATTGGAATCACTTCCAATAGCCTTTATTCATCGTACACTTAAGTATTATTTTTTTGGGAAGCCTGTTATAATTCTTCCCAAGCTTATACCCTGCAAGCTTAAATGCACACTGTAGTGCAAAATAAAATGCATCTTTTACATGCCCTTTCTCTAAAAGCATAATAATCATCTTTTTAGCATAACCTGAACCCTCTTTTACTGATGATATATTATCAAATACTTTACTATACTGTTTTTGCGACACTCCAAGATCAAAATTTCGTCTGAACTGCTGCATGCATGTATATGAATGCGAATGTATTACCCTCGCTTTTGCACAGTAAGCAACACTAAACCCTGAATTTATTATTTTTGAAGCCATTATCATATCTTCATTAAATATTGTCTTCCTGACAAACCCACCAAGTTTATCATACAATTCTTTTCTATATACTGCACATACATTAGAACAAAAATATGTTTTAACCCCAAGCCTTTCTATATCAGCCTTTGTCTTTATACTTCCTGTCTTAGGATAATTATAAACTCTTGTTAATTTTTCAATTAAACTGACATCTTTATTTGCAAGCTGCCGCCCATAAACCGCACCGATTTTTTCATCTTCAAATGGCTTAATTATATTTTCTATCAATTTATTATTATCCGGAACCGCATCCTGCGTCATAAACATTATATACTCAGCATTTGAAAGCGATGCACCAAAATGCCTTGTTGCACCATGGTCAAAATCATTTTTCTTTATTGGATAAACCTTAATCTTATCATTTTCATATTTAATAAGCTGCTCACCAGCATATTCTATAGTCTGCAGAAGAAATATATTATCTGGCACAACAGTCTGTTTAAGAAGCCTTTCAATTATATTTTTAAACTCATCTCCCGGCTTGTACACCGGAATAACCACATCTACTATTCCCATATCATTAGACATAATTTCCTCATTATTTCTTTATCAATTATTATTTTCAGCTGCATATTTGCCAATCTGTGTATCCATCTTTAAAATATGGTTACCAAGCCATGAAAATAGAAAGTCAAGAAGGTCTGTAAGATATTCCTGCTGATCCTCATCAGCCTCACCAAACTCCTTATCCTCAAGTTTACCCATAAATATATTGTGAGCACGTTTTTGTGCATTTATATAAGGATAGTTAATCTTCTCCATATATTCTTCTTCATCTGAAAAATGAACTGCTGTATATTCCTCAAGCTCGTCAAGAATCCTCATAATATCATCATATTTATCAATCATAAATTCAGATTCTACAAGAGTATACGCTCTACCTATTATTTCAAACAACTTTCTATGCTGCTCATCAATACTGCCAATACCTGTCAGATATTCATCAGTAAATTCACATACAGAGCCTTCATCTTTAGCAATATCTGATATATGTCTGACCTTGCCAATCATAGTATCACTTCCAAGAATATGTTTATAAAGCCATTTTGTCAAATACTTAAGAGTATCCTTAAGTATTTCACGCTTTTCAGAATTGTCTAGTTCTGTAATATCAACAGCTTTAAGCTTTTTCATAAACATCATATGTTCACGCTTCTGACGTGGCAGCTCGGCATCGTTATTATCTTCCATATATTTCTCTTCATGTGCAAAATGCACCTCACCATAGTCAATCAGCTGCTCAATATAATCCTCAAGAAGCCCTCTTTCCAAGTCAATCTCAGGATCACTCTTTTCAACAACACCTGTAATCTTATTAATAATATCAAAAAGATATCTATGTTCATTATCAATTAAATCAACACCAACCATACAATCATCAGTAAACTTAAATATCATACTATGCCTCCTACAAATCACTAAACACTTCCACTTTTCAAACATGGCAGTTTACGCTGTCACAGACAATTCACACTTAACCAAGCAACTGCTGCACAAGCGTTACCGCCTCTTTTGCATCTTTTGAATAACCGTCAGCACCTATCTCATCTGCGAAACCCTGTGTAATTACTGCGCCGCCTATTATTACTTTGCTCCTGATTCCTCTTTCATGTGCAAGCTCAATCACTTTCTTCATTTCCATCATAGTTGTAGTCATAAGGGCAGACAGACCAATTATATCAGCATTTTCCTGTTTCGCTGTATCCACAATAACCTGCGCCGAAACATCTTTTCCCAGATCTATAACATTATATCCATAATTCCTAAGCATAAGTGCCACAAGATTTTTACCAATATCATGAATATCATGCTCTACAGTGGCAATTACTATTGTTCCAAGAGATTCTTTATTCCTTGAGGCGGCAAGCAAAGGCTCTAAAACAGCTATTCCTTTCTCCATAGTCTCTGCACTCGAAATAAGCTGCGGAAGATAATATATCTGCTTGTCAAAAAGTTCTCCAACATGATTTATGGCAGGTATCAGACTCACATCAATTATATCCTGCGCATCTCTCCCACTTTTTAATGCATTATTTACAAGTTCTTCTATCTTTTTATTTCTTCCCTTTACTACAGCTTCAAAAAGCTCATCAGCATTTACATCTTTCAGTACATCTGATTTAACAGCATCAGAAGAATTTGCAGAAAATGAACTTATATCAACCTCTCCTTTAACTACTGACAATTTATTATCAGCCACCCTGTTAATATATCTAATATCAGCCTCCGGCTTGTCCATAAGAAGGTCAGCAGCATACACTGCATGCATAAGAAGATCCTGTGAAGGATTTGCTATTGCCATAGTAAGACCATTATTAATTGCCATAGCCATAAAGCTGCTGTTGACAAACATCCTCTCTGGAAGCCCAAACGAAATATTTGACAAACCACAGACTGTAGCAACCGAAAGCTCATTCTTACAATATCTTATAGTTTCAAGTGTTTCTATAGCAGCCTTTTTATTTGCCCCTATCGTAGCAACAAGCCCATCAACTACTATGTCCTCTTTTTTCAGTCCTTCTTTCAATGCTTTATCAAGAATTGTATGAATAATGCTCTTCTTCTCCTCAATATCCTTTGGAAGTCCTTTTTCAGAAAGAGGCAAAAGTATAAACATTGCACCATATTTCTTAGCAATCGGAATAAGCTTTTCAAGTTTCTCTGGCTCAAGCGATATTGAATTAATAAGTGCCCGTCCAGGATAGATTCTAAGCGCCGCTTCCACAACAGAAGGATGACTTGAATCAATTGAAAGAGGCAGATTGCTTACAATTGTAAGTTCATTTACAACCTTTAACATCATCTCCTTTTCATCAATACCATTCATACCCATATTGACATCAAGAACAGATGCCCCAAGCTCTTCCTGAGACTCAGCCATCTCTGTAACAATATCAAGACAGCCATTACGAAGCTCCTCCTGCAAAGCTTTCTTTCCAGTAGGATTTATACGCTCTCCTATTATGATAAAGTCACCCTCAAGGTCAATGTCAGATACATTTCTTTCTGTAGAAAGCATACGTCTCTTAACTTTGCCCAAACGTTCTATAAATGATACACATGTCTTTAAATCATTGTCTGTAAGCATATCATTAAGCGCCTTTATATGTTCAGGCGTAGTCCCGCAGCAGCCGCCAAGTATATCAGCTCCTGCTGCCACAAGCATCTTAATACCATCTGCAAAATCCTCCGGCCCCATGTCATATACAGTTTGTCCGTCTGCAAGTTTTGGAAGTCCTGCATTTGGTTTTGCTGCAATTGGAATATCAGCATATTTTTTCATGCTCTCCACTATTTCAACCATTTTATCCGGTCCGGTAGAACAGTTGACACCTACTGCATCAACACCTAAAGCTGTAAGTACAAGTGCCGCAGTATCAGCATCAGTACCATAAAGTGTACGTCCATCTTCATTAAATGTAAGTGTCACCAAAATAGGAAGTTCACATATCTCCTTTGCTGCAATAACAGCAGCACGACACTCCTGTAAGCTCATCATTGTCTCAACAGCGAGAAAATCAACTCCTGCTGCCATAAGATACTTAATCTGCTCTTTATATACATCAACAAGCTCTTCAAATGTAAGAGTTCCCATAGGATATACCTGTCTGCCTGTCATTGTAATATCACCCGCAACATATATATCCCGCTCCACACCAGCCTCTCTGACAGCATCCTTAGAAATCTTTACAAGACTCCTATTAATATTTTCAATATCATCAGACAAGCCATATTCCTCAAGCTTAATCCTGTTCGCTGAAAATGTAGGCGCATATACAACATCAGAACCAGCCTGTATATACTCCACCTGAAGTCCCTTAAGCACTTCTCTGTTTTCCAAAATCCATTTTTCAGGGCAGACACCAGCAGGCATACCACGCTTTTGCAAATTAGATCCTGTTGCCCCATCAAGAATAAGCCTGCCCTTTTTTAATCTGTCTAAAAACTGTTCTCTAGTCATATCAATAATTTCCTGTTCCTAATAAAAATTTTAAGCTTTCCATCAAACCATAATCAATTCTAAAACACAATTAAATCAACAATAATTAATAATTAAATTAATAAAAAAGCATATCAGACACCATATAGCTCATTCCAAAGCTGATTTACGGTTTTTCTGCTCATAATCAGATCAATTGCTGTTATACCTGGTATATCAAGTAAAACCGCTCTTTTCACCACATCTTGAACACTCCCGCCAACATCACAGTGTAACATCATATTATCAAGCATATCTGTCACAGTACACTTTTTATAAAAATCCTTATGACTTCCTATTATCTTGGCAGTCGCAGCAATAGAAAATAATGTATTCATAGGTACAACCCCAGATGAACACCAAACCCTTACTAGCTGTATCCCATTTATGGGAGTACATCCACCACTTACATCATTGTTTTCTTCCTGATTTTCTTCTCTGCCTTCAATTTCTTCTAAATATTCTTCGCTCAATATTCTACCTCCGATTCTCCTATCACAGCAAATAATCCCTATGTTTTGGTTCACTAAGTGAAAAATAACATTATTATCCATTGCAACAGCATATACATTTCCCTTATTTTACCATGATTAATAATAAAATGCTATAATAATCGTTAAATTTAATTATATTTATTCTCCCTTATGGGGCTTTCTTACATATTTTACCATTTCTTCTTCACATGCACCAAAACGTTTATAATTTTCCCTGCCTTCACGAAGTGTTAATCCATCATTAGCTCCAGAAGGAATATCCATCAATGTTTCCTCATCAATATCATCAAGCTCATCATATAATGATGTAACTATTTCTTCCTTATCATACAACAGATATCTATCATCTTCCCAAAAGCAGACAGGACATATATCATAACCGCCCCTTGAATCCAATGTAGTATATCCACAACAAAAGCACTTATATTTCATACACTTCTCCATTCCTGCTCACCCATAATTTTAAGTTTTGCCACAATATTTGTAAAAAAACCTTCAAATCATAACGTTTGCATCTTTGCAAATCTATAAAAACAAGCATAATTAAAAAATTTAAAATAAAATCTTTAACACTTGAAACTATACACTTTATCCACTATAATAGTCAAGTCAGGTATTTACCAATATCTAATCAAATGCAAACATATATATGTAATACGGAGGATTATTATGGCAGACAATAACAATATAAAAAAAGAAATAGAAAAAAGAAGAACTTTTGCAATTATCTCACACCCTGACGCAGGCAAAACTACCCTCACTGAAAAATTCCTGCTATATGGAGGTGCTATTAATACTGCTGGTTCGGTAAAAGGCAAGGCTAATTCAAAATATGCAGTTTCTGACTGGATGGAAATTGAAAAAGAGCGTGGTATATCTGTTACTTCTTCTGTATTGCAATTTAATTATAAAGATTTTTGTATAAACATACTTGATACACCCGGACATCAGGACTTTTCCGAAGACACCTACAGAACTCTTATGGCAGCAGATTCTGCTGTAATGGTTATTGATGCTTCAAAAGGTGTTGAAGCACAGACCATTAAGCTTTTTAAAGTATGTGTAATGCGGCATATTCCTATTTTTACTTTTATCAACAAAATGGACAGAGATGCAAAAGACTCATTTGAGCTGCTTGACGATATTGAAACAGTTCTTGGTATCAGGACATGTCCAATAAACTGGCCTATAGGTTCAGGAAAATCATTTAAGGGTATATATGACAGACGTGCAAAAACTGTACGAACTTTTAAAGCCGTTTCAACTGGCGGCAGATCAGCAGCAGAAGAAACCGATTTTTCTATTGATGATGAAAATCTTCACGAAATTGTACCTGATGATTTATATGAAACACTTATTGATGAAATAGAACTTCTTGATGGTGCAAGCGATGAACTTGACCTTGAAAAAGTAAGCAAAGGAGAACTCTCACCTGTATTTTTTGGTTCAGCACTAAATACATTTGGAATAGAGATACTTCTAAACTATTTCCTTGAAATGACTTCACCACCACTTGCAAGACTTTCTGACAAAGGATTAATAAGTCCTGTCAATGAACCATTTTCAGCATTTGTATTTAAAATACAGGCAAATATGAATAAAGCACATCGTGACAGGATTGCTTTTTTGCGTATATGTTCCGGCAAATTTGATGCTTCATCTGATGTATACCATGTACAAAGTGGCAGAAGACTCAAATTATCACAGCCACAACAGATTATGGCACAAGACAGACAGGTGATTTCAGAAGCATACGCAGGTGATGTAATAGGTGTATTTGATTCAGGTCTATTTGCAATAGGTGATACAATTACACTTCCAGGACAAAAATTTGAATATGAAGGAATACCTACATTTGCTCCAGAACATTTCAGCAGGGTTATACAACTTAATTCTATGAAACGCAAACAATTTGTGAAAGGCATTACACAGCTTGCGCAAGAAGGAGCAATACAGATTTTTCAGGAATATACAGCAGGTATGTCAGAAATAATAGTAGGGGTAGTAGGGGTTCTCCAATTTGATGTACTTAAATACCGCCTAGAAAATGAATATGGCTGCGAAATACGCCTTGAACCACTTCCATACGGCTTTATCCGCTGGGTTGCCGATACCACAACAGATGTAACAAAATTAAAGCGTATGAATAATGTTAAGGCCGTAAAAGATATGAAAGGCAATCCATTACTTCTATTTGTAAACGAATGGATGATAAAAATGGTACTTGATGACAATGAAGGATTAGAATTATTGGAATTTAAGAAAAATGTTTCTGCTAACAGCCCCGATATTCAATAATAATATAAATAAAACCTCTCTATAATACAAAGACAGTTATAACCCCTTTTGATTTATAACTGTCTTAAAATATGCCTTTTAAAAACTATTAATAAATTAACTAAACAAGTTCATAAAATACTTTCAAACTCTATCTAAACTTTACAGCTGTTCCATATGCCACAATCTCAGCTGCTCCCTGCATTACAGCAGATGACATATACCTTACATTAATAACCGCATCTGCTCCCATGCCCTCTGCTTCTTGAACCATACGTTTAGTTGCAAGAGCTCTGGCATCATTCATCATCTCGGTATAAGCCTTAAGCTCACCTCCAACAAGAGTTTTAAAACCTTGAGTAATATCTTTTCCGATATTTTTTGATTGAATTGTGCTTCCTTTTACAATTCCTAACATATCAAGTTCTTTACCTGTTATGTAATCAGTATTTACTAAGATCATCTTCTTCACCGCTCCTTATCTCTAAAATTCTTTCAACAAGAACATATATGCTGACACCTGCAAGTGCAATAGGTATAACACTACCAAGTATCTTAAAAACTATTGGCATCTGAAAATCAAGCATACATGCAATGACAAATATCCCCAGATACAAAAGTATAATAGCTGTTATTATCACAGGTGCTATAATTTTCTTCATATCCAGACCTCCTTTATTATAACATAAAATATTTATAATTCAATAATAATTATAATTTTTTATAACCTTAAATTACTACTTCCTCACCAAGATGCTTAATTAAAAAACGCCTTTTATATTTAAGATTTGCATAATCAGTAATCTTTTTCTGATACACCACATCCGCCACTCCTCCAATCATCCCTACTATCGGCATTCCCTGTATAAATTTAAGATACAGCATCTCCTCTGACAATGCAATTGAAGTATCTTTTATCTGTTGCCCCTTATCGCCTAACTTTTCATAATCCTGAGGCTCTTCTATTATGTGATTAATATCAGCATCTGCATAGCGCAAATCCTCGCCATAAAGCAATGCTGTTTTCATAATTTTTAAAATAAAAATCTGTTCCTTTTCTGTATCATATTCAAAACCATAATTAAGCGCAATCTCATATATACTCTTTAACAAAACTGACAAAAATACAGGTATATCAGGAAGCCCCATTCCTAAAACCCCCATTCCGATACCCTCTGCCGCAGAAATTGCCATATTAATAGTTTGGCTCCTAGAAGCAAGCAAACCAAACTTTTTTACACCTGCACGATTCCCTCTAAGATCAGCAGCATATTCATTTATCTTATAATTCTGCTGCTTTTTCTCTTTATTATATGTCTTTTCTATAATACCAGTTCCTTTCTCAAATATCAGCTCAAATGCCTTGCAAAAGGCATTGTTAAGTGTATTATTAAGATTGTCTGGTACATATTTTTCAATTTGCTCATGCCAACCTGTTAAACGCTTTTCCATATTCTTATCAAAAAACTTTGTTTCTGCCTTTTCAAGGCGTTTCAATTCCTCCTGCAAATGCTTCTTATTCATAATTCACCTCATTTTTGCACTGTTTTATACATATAACGTAATGTTTGTGCAAGTAATACGCAGCCACAATCTTGCTATCCTCTTTCTTTCATTAAGTATTTTTTGATTCCTGCTGCCAAAAGTTGAAATGGCCTTCTTACTGGTCGCATTAAAAGCCATATATGCGACAACAACCAATATATAGGACTGGTTACTTCCACATATCTGCCATTTCTGATAAACGCAATAAGAACTCCCAATATCTGTTCTTTTCTTAATGGTCCCTCTACTTTCACCTGATTATCACCAACCATATAAAAATTGTCACTGCTTCTTTTTAAAACACGATGAAGCACAAGCATGCCATTATCTCTTCTATACATAACAACATCACCTCGTTTTATTTTATCTAAATCAGCTTTAACAAGTATAGCTTCATCACGCTCTGGTACAAACATCGGATACATACTATATCCATGCGGCTTAATCTTAACAGGAAAGCCATCATTTAGTATTGTTTCAATATTCTTTACTTTTTCACAATCTTTGTCAGTTGTACAGCCATTTTCCATATTCTTGCCTTTATAATTTATTTCCTTTTCCATAACAGATATTATAGCATTTTTCAATAAATAATGCTATAATTATTTGAGATTTATCCTAACACAAAAACTTCTAAGATAAAAACGAGGTAACATATATGAAACCAGAGATTACACCACAGAACAACTACCTTAATACAAATATTTTTAATACACCATATCTTCTTCCATATGGTCAAAACATTGTTGACTACTGCAATGAAATTAAACTTAATGAAACTGGAGATTTTATTTGGAAAGCAATATCTAATTGCAAATGCAAAGAAGAAATACTAAATATGCTTATTCAAAAACATAATGCCAAAAAAGATGAAATCGACATACTTGACAAAGATTTAACTAATTTTATAAATATGCTTTTAAACCATGGACTTATTATTGATAACAACAATTTAAACAATAATCATTTAAACAATAATCATTTTTATAAAATAGGTCCTCTTAGATTTCAAATTTCAGCCCCAGACCAATTTTATAATGAATATTTCAATGATTTTGCCTGTGATAAATGCAATGCAGACCAAACTATATCATTTTGCAATGGACGTCCTCAAAAGCGTCTCAATGGAAATATACTTATTCGTACAGATGAAATTATTATAATAGATGCAGATAAATGTTACATATTTTTATTTAGTGAAGAATATGGATTATACGAAATGCAGGTATCAAAAGACGGAAAAAATGTTACTCTCTACTGCCGCCCCTTGCTTTCACATGAACATTATGAAAATATATTTCATGTACTTCGTTTTGCCTTTCTCATAATTGCTCAACACAATGATTTATATGTTGTACACTCTGCTTCTATACTTTACAATGAAAAGGCCTGGCTTTTCTCCGGAAGCTCTGGCACAGGTAAATCTACACATACAAGGCTCTGGAATAAGATATATGGCACACCATTTATAAATGGCGATTTAAATATGATTGGAATAGATAACGATGTACCCCTGGTATATGGTATCCCATGGTGCGGTACATCTGAAATATTTACACCAAAAACTTACCCACTCGGTGGTATAACATTTTTAAAGCAGGCGCCATATAATAAAGCAGATATACCTTCTGATAGTGAAAAAACTCTTTTGCTTGCCCGTCGTATGATATCACCTACATGGACTGAAAATATGCTTAGAAAAAATCTTTGTTTTACTGAAAAACTTGTGATGAAAACAGAAATATTCAGACTTTTATGTACTAAAGATAACGAGGCGGCGGAAACAATCAAGAAATGTATAGACATGGTTAATAGCAGTTGTTGCCTATAGCACTTTTGGGATGAATGAGTTTCAGAAAATATAGAAAATCAAAACACAAATTCCTTTACTCCAATCATATTAAGTGCTATAATTTATTTATCAACCAGTAAAATTTAACAAATTTATAGAAAGGAGAACAAAAAATATATGAAAAGTTATGAAAAACCAATTGTAGTGGTAAACGATGGATTAAGTGAAGGTGTATATGCAGCAAGCGGTACAGGCGATTGTTGGACAGTTGTGGCTCCATCTGTACAGGACTGGAATGGTTCTCACCATGTATTTGAAATTCAATGTGTACATTCTGACGCAGTAGAGCATATTTCTTCTGCATCTACTGTTGTTCTTACCTTTAACAACGATCTTACAGATGCATACTCTGAATTTGAATGTACTTTTTCAGGTAATACTGCAACTATTAAACGTGAACTTCACGCAAATGCGTATAAATCTGGTGATACCATGACATATAAGGTTTGGGCAAAGGCTGCAGATGAAGCTACTACAAAAGCTCTTGCTGTAACTGATGCAACAATTTCCTGCACTAAAACAGTAAATGTACAGGGTAACGGTGGAGATGGAAATTAATATTTTATGTTTGTTATTTTTGCGTGTGGCATTACATAGTTAAAATTCTTATTTATGTATATGCAGACAATAAGCACACAGATTTTTTCATTATTATCTTGTATGCTTCTCAGGCAGTATCACTGGCAGGCAGTGATACTGCCTTTTTTCAAAATATTATCTTATGGAAAGGGTTCCTATCACATGAGAGAAAAACTGAAATTTATTATAGGCAGAATAAAAGCAGGACGCCTGCAGGAAATGAAAAAACAGACCATTTGGATTTACCAGTATGCCAGACATTACTGGCTTATTATGATACTATATACCCTTCTTGGTATGATGGGTACTGTAATTGCTCTGGTGATTAGTATGGTTTCCAGAGATTTGGTAGATATCATTACTGGTCATGAGACAGGTGAAGTAATCAAGACCTTCTGTATGATGATTGGATTAAACATAGGCACTACTTTTTTAAGTCAGATATCTAATTATGCTTCAAGTTACCTAAGCATGAAAGTAGATGCTGAAATAAAAACAGATATTTTCTCTAAAATCCTTATAACAGACTGGGAATCTTTAACCAACTACCACACTGGTGATTTGCTGACACGCTGGAGCTCTGATGCCTCCAACATCTCAACAGGTGTATTAAACTTCGTTCCCAATGCAATTATATATCTTTTCCGTTTTATCAGTGCCTTCTCCATGGTAATTTATTATGATGCCTCCTTTGCTGTATTTGCCTTTCTTGGGATGCCTGTAAGCCTTCTGCTTTCAAAGACGCTTTTAAAACGTATGGTAAAAAATAATGAGCGCAGTGCTGCTATGGGTGCTAAAATGTCTGGTTTTAATCAGGAAACCTTTTCCAATATCCAGACAATTAAGGCATTTGATTTAATACATATCTATATAGAACGTTTAAAACAACTACAGAAAGAATATATAAATATGAAGCTTGATTTCCAAAGAATGTCAATGGGAACCTCCATACTGCTTTCTACAGTTGCTCTTATGGTTTCCTATGCTTCTTATGGTTGGGGAATCTACCGTGTTTGGAGTGGAGCAATCAGCTATGGTACAATGACTATGTTTTTAAGTCTTTCTGGAACATTAACTGGAACCTTGCACAACCTCACCTCACTGGTGCCATCAGTTATCTCCCTTACTACTTCTGCCGGAAGGCTAATGGATATTATTGAAATGCCACGTGAAGACTACAGCCATGATGATGAAGTTGCTGCTTTTTGGAATAAAAATAAAGAACATGGTATAAGCTTACAAATAGAGAATCTTAAATATTCCTATAAAACAGGTACCGAAGTTTTTAAGGATGCTTCCCTAGAAGTACATCCACATGAAGTCATTGCGCTTGTTGGTCCTTCTGGTGAAGGAAAAACTACTATGATACGCCTGATTCTCTCCCTGATGCAAAACCAGGCAGGCAGCGCATTTCTTTTTGGCGCAAATAATCCACAATCATCAGATGCCAATATGGTTGAACTAACACCTTCCACCAGAAAACTCTTTTCCTATGTTCCACAGGGAAATACTATGTTTTCAGGCACAATAGCAGAAAACATGAGAAATGTAAAACCTGATGCTACCAATGAAGAAATTATAGAAGCACTTAAGCTTGCCTGCGCATGGGATTTTGTAGAAAAACTGCCTATGGGAATCCACAGTAAAATAAAAGAACGCGGCGGAGGTTTTTCAGAAGGACAGGCACAACGACTCTCTATTGCAAGAGCACTACTTCGCCGCTCCCCAATCCTATTGTTAGATGAAGCCACCTCTGCTCTGGATGTTGCAACAGAACGACGTGTATTAAAAAGTATTATGCGTGATGAGTACCCACGTACATGTATTGTGACCACACACCGCCCATCCGTCCTAAATATTTGTAAACGTGTTTATGCAATAAAAAATAAATCCTGCGTTGTACTAAATGAAAAAGAAATAGATGATATGATGCGAAATTTTTAATCAACAACTACTATTCAATACATGGTTTCACTACGAAAAACGGGTTTTATGCAACAACACATAAAACCCATTTTAATGATTCATAGAATTAAGCACTGCCATCTCCAAAAATGACAGCAACAAAATGTTACATACCTACATAGCCCAGTCAGTAACAGGATCATTAGGCCCATACCCCTTTTTCTCCCAAGATGGCTTGCGGTTGCCGTTATCCACATCATAACTTTCAGCATTGCCAGACTCAATATAATGCGTCTTTAAGCCACAGCCATTATCAGTATTTGCCGGACATCCAAGACAGGCAAACTGCTGCTTATAACCTCTTGTCTCGCCTGCCCAGTCAGAATAATCCGGAGCCTGCCATTCGCCTTTCATGTATTTGCTGTCGCATTTTGGTCCGTTATCATCGCTTGTGTTATTAGACTCTCCAGCGCTGCTGCCACTTGCAGCATAGACACCTTCAGAAAGTTCATCATTTACAACTACTATTGGTTTTTCATATTTTTTCATTATTGATCCCTCATTTCATATTTATATATTTAACAATTACAACAAGGTTTTTGATAAATTCCAAACTCCATACCCCTGATATAAAATGACAGATTATGTAGGAAACCGTTAATAACTCTTTACATTCGCAGACTCATCTATGTCAACTGCAAAGTTATTTCTTAACAGTTTCTAAAATAAATTTTGAGCAAAGAGTTCTACATTATCAAAAATTCCCTTTATATTAGTATACCACAGCATTACCTCACCAAGCAACATACTATTTTGTTTAAATCTCCCTATTTATACTGTTACATTATCTTTCAATCCGTAACCAGTAACCAAACACATTTGTAATGCATTGGTACTTTCGCTAAAATACACACATTTTGCAAAACCATGTCAAAAGTTTAACTCCAATGTTTTTCAACTGTTTCCTTAGCTTCCTGCAAAGACAAATCGAAATTATCAATAAGGTACTGCACTGTTTCTTGAACAGATAAATTCAAATTTTCACAAGTATTTACAGCTCCTTCAATTCTTCCCTCAATTATTCCTTCTTTATATTTTTCACGCTCTCTCATTAACAAAGTCATATATTCCACCTGCCATTCTTTATTTTCTTTAACTCTCCGAACTTCCTTTTCTAACTTTCCTGTAAAATCATCTTCTATTGTACCGTTATCTATAAATGTTAAAATACTTTTTACATCTTTGCTAATATCATCTTCAATACCTTTTGTATTAAAAAAAATCTTAAAAGTTTCATCATTTAAATATACTGTATGGTTCTCCCTGCACACATTTTCAAAAGTGTATCTACATAACCCTTTACCAAAAACATCAAATGTACAGATAAAAATAACAAAACTTTTTGGTAACTCACTGTAATCTGCACCTTTTTCTATTTCATTTAAGTCTATCATCCCTTGATAGTATCTTGTTCTCTTTGGAAGGTTTTTGCTACTGGTAGTTTGAATCTCAACATTGTACACTGTACCTTTTTCATCTTTTAAGAATACATCTAAACGTATACTTTTACTATCTTTTGCTATATCAATTACTTTCTGTTCTTCTGAATATTCAATGTGGTCAATTTCAATTTCCAATAATCTTTCTAACATTTCTTTGCACAATTCCGGATTTCGCATTACTTTTGCAAACATAAAATCATTAGAAATTTTTAAATTTTCCCAAAGCTGCTCTTCTGGTATAGTGATTTCAAAAGTATTGTCCCATTGCTTCATACCATCCCCTCCCTTTTCTTTAACTGTCTCTTCTACCAATTATATATAACACACTACTTTCCGCTATCTAATGTCTTTTAATTATTATTTTATCGTCAAAATATTAAAAGGTCAAGTATCGTGGCGAGTTAAAATTGACTATCCTTTCCTTTTATGATAAGATATTGCAGAACTTATTTTTACAATATTTTTTCGAGCTATGAAAGAATTGGAGATTTATATGATTTTACAATGCAGCAACATAAATAAAACATTTTTAACTGATACCATACTAAATGATGTATCATTTCACATAAATAAAAATGAAAAAGCAGCTATAGTAGGAATTAACGGTTCTGGCAAATCTACACTGCTTAAAATAATAATGAAGCAACTATCTGCTGACAGTGGTGAAGTAATCATAGGAAAAGACACCACTGTTGGTTATCTTGCGCAAAATCAGGAATATGACACAGATAAAAGCATAATTGATGAAATCCATGATGCCAAACCTGAAATTCCTATTCTTGAAAAGCGCATGAATTCTTTGTCAGAACAGATGAACAAGACAGAAGGAACAGAACTTGAAGCTCTTATAAAACAATATGACGAAACAAGAAACAAATTTGAACAGCTTGGCGGATATTCCTATGAAAGCGAACTTACTGGCGTACTTAAAGGACTTGGTTTTAATGAAGAAGAATTTAAAAAACCTGTTAAATCACTTTCAGGCGGAGAAAAGACAAGAGTTGCACTCGGAAAAATGCTTATTAAAAATCCTGACCTTATTATACTTGATGAGCCTACTAACCATCTTGATTTAAATGCAATACGTTGGCTTGAAGGCTATCTGTCATTATATAAGGGTGCTGTATTGATTGTTGCACATGACCGCTATTTTCTTGACAAAATCGTAACAAAAATAATAGAACTAAGACAGACCAAATGCACTGTATTTCAAGGTAATTATACACAGTATTCACATAAAAAACAGGAACTTCTTGACGCACTTATGAAACAATATTTAAACCAGCAGGCAGAGATAAGGCATCAGGAAGAAGTTATAACAAAACTTAAATCATTTAACAGAGAAAAGTCAATTAAACGTGCAGAAAGCCGTGAAAAAATGCTTGACAAAATAGAACGTCTTGAAAAACCTGTAGAAGAAAATACAAAAATGAATCTTCGTTTTACGCCACATATACAAAGCGGTAAGGATGTTCTCACCGTTACAGGACTAAGTAAAAAATTTGATGATAATATATTATTTTCAGATATAAATTTTGATATAAAACGTGGTGAACATATAGCTATCATAGGCGACAACGGAACTGGCAAAACCACTATACTTAAAATACTCACAGGAATGCTTGAACCTGACAGTAGCAAATGCATTAAATTGGGTACAAATGTGCAAACAGCTTATTATGACCAGGAGCATCAGGTACTAAATCCTGAAAAGACGCTTTTTGAAGAAATTCAGGACGCATATCCTGATATGAATAATACACAAGTACGCAACCTACTTGCCGCATTCCTATTTACTGATGATGATGTATTTAAACAGATTAAAAGCTTAAGCGGAGGCGAGCGAGGACGTGTTTCCCTTGCTAAACTTATGCTGTCAGATGCAAACTTTTTACTACTTGATGAGCCTACCAACCATTTAGACATAGACTCAAAGGAAATTCTTGAACATGCAATTAATAACTTTGAAGGTACAATTTTATATGTCTCACATGACAGATATTTTATCAATACTACTGCAACAAGAATACTTGACCTTACACACAAGCAGATAGTAAATTATATCGGCAATTATGATTATTACCTTGAGAAAAAGGAAGATAATGAACGTGCTCAACTTATAGACCAAATATCTTCTGACTCTGTGAATGATACAGGTAATAATGGCAAATTAAGCTGGCAGCAGAAAAAAGAAGAACAAGCAAGGCTTCGCAAAATTGAAAATGAATTAAATAAAACAGAAGCAGAAATTGAAAACATAGAAACCCGCAATGAAGAAATTAATACTCTCCTTTTTGATACTGCTAATGGAACAAATGCATCATTACTCCAAGAACTCACAGCAGAAAAAGAAAAAAATGATTTGCGTTTAGAGGAACTCATGGAAAAATGGGAGGAGCTTTCTGAACAGAAAAGTTAGATTTTTATGTAAATTTGAAAAGTGCTCACAAAGGACATCTGTCTTTGTAAGCACTTTAAAATTGTAAACATCAATAAAATTTATACTTTTTCTAACCTTCAATTATGTCCTAAAGCATTTAAAAGCATTATGTGATATTCTTCATCAACTATTATTCTTGACAATACAGCATTTATATACTTATCATTTATCATTTTAATATGTGCCATATACTGATTAATTGCTGCCTTTTCAGCTTCTATATCAGCTTTTATCATTTCATTCAAATTCTGTGGAATTGATAAATACTGTGGTGTCCACATCTTCTGCCTTCCATTGTTCAGTCTTATCATATAATCAATATTTCCTCCCAACAGACAAATCATTTCTCCTAATTTCTGCAAATGCATCATCTCTGCCATTGCAATTCCAAGAATTATCTTTGCCATCTGGCACATTTCAAGCGATAACCGGTTTTCATTATTAATATACTGCGTAATCGCTGACATCTCCGATACTGCACCACAGTAATCAATCTTTAAAAGATTAGCATAATTTGGATTTTTGCACTCTGCCTTTATAGGAGGATATGGCATACTTGCCATAGCTGGTCTTACATCCATAAAATTGCAGTTACTAACCAGTGGGTTTTCTTTTTCTTCCATTGCTATTTTCCATCAATATTTTTTAATTTTTATATTATATGAATTTTTGGCAATAATATGACTAATAACATTCTAGTACAACCAAATTTATAATTAACTTACCCACTTATGACTTCTTCTCCTTACTTTTATCCTTTTTTATATTACCACTCTTAGTCCCCTCAAGATGATAACATATAACAGGTGTACCCTTGTCAACATATTCATAAAGCTTGCTTGCAAAGTCAGGTGGAAGATTTACACATCCATGAGAACCGCTTGTCTTATATATTTCACCACCAAAAGAAGAACGCCAGCCAGCATCATGCAATCCAATATTTTTATTAAACGGCATCCAATACGATACAGGAGTAGAATAATTCTCACCATTTAATGTAGCATCTCTTTGTTTATAAGTAATGCCATAAACACCAGCAGGAGTATCATATCCTCTTGAGCTGTTACCAGATACACAGTCTGCTTCCATTATCATCTTGCCATCTTTATAAAGTATAACATGCTGTGCTGTTAAATTAATCTCAACATATGTGTTACCATAGTCATTTTTTCCATAACTTTCGGCAGTCTGATAATAAGAAGGCACTCTCTTACACTTTTTCCCCTTCTTTATAAGCTTTTTCAAATCCTTTTTTTCCTGTTGTGTATTCATCCACCAGCCATAATCTCCGCCGTCAATAGTTATTGTCTTACCATAACTGGTCTTAAAAGTCCTGGAACGAAATATAGTATCATATTTTCTGCGAATATTATCAACAAAATCTGATATTTTTTCTTCACTAATTTTGACTTTGCCCTTTTTCACAGAAATCCACTTATGAATCTTATCACCATTAAGCACCTTTGTATCATCACCAAACTGATATGTAATATCAGCACTAACATACTTATTCATCTTATCAAGGAGCTTATTTAAATCCTCATCATCAGCCATAACATCAGGCTTTTTATAACACTCATAATCTTCACATGAAATTTTATCCTTAAGTTTTACAACTGCATCCTCTATAGCAGCAACAGTGGCATCCTCATCAAGTTCATTACCCAAGACAGCATCAACTATTTCATAACCTATGCCCTCTTTATATTCAGATATGTAGGCATCTTCAGACTTAACAGTTTCTTTCTTCTTCATATTTTTAAGTCCTTTAACCACCTGACGTATCTTATCGCTATCATAACCAATAAATGTAGGACTTCCTGCATATACAGCACTATGTTTAAATGGCCACTCCCATGCATTCTGACTATCCATAATATCAGCCAGCTCATTTGTAGATGCTACAGTTATTCCAAGCTCGTCCGCAGTTATCTCCTCTGAGAACTCTTCTCCATCAGATCCCTTTTGCACAATTTCCAGCTTGTAATCTGTTAATCCATCTTTAAAATCGTCAATCTTCATCAATGATACATCTGTACCATAAATATCTGTACCCTTAAAAAAATGTGTCCTATAATAGGCAACACCAGCAAAATAGCCTGCTGCTATTACACATGCTACAATAAAGATTGGAACAACTATAAGCTTCCAAACCTTTCTTTTCCTGCGTTTTGAAGCCTTTTTACCAGACATATTTTCATCTGAAATAAAATCATCTGGTAAAAATTTATCTGACATATCTGTTTCAAATATATCAATATCCGGTACACTGTTACTTTTCTGCCTCTGATTTGATTGTATACTATTTGCTTTTTTCTGATTTGATCTTTTCCTTTTCTTACTCATAGCCCAATACCCTTTAAAATTATTTTTTGAAGCTTATTCTTTAATATATACTAATAGTCTTTTTTGACCATTAGTATATAAACAATAACCTCAATCCTATATAGTATATTACTAAGACGAATAAATATCAACCAACATATTTTACCTTTTTGTTACAAATTTTTTATTATTCTGTTAAAATTGTTATAACTTAAAATTCACTCATATGCTCCTCACTATATACTTCGTCCTTCTCAAGCATAGAAAGTATCTGTCTCTTCTTAGTGCCAATCATAAGTTCTTCATTATATTTAAGATATCTTTCGCACATATTCTCTGAAAGATATGCAGAAGCATGTGAATCCATTGTAAGCTCTGTTACAAATACAACCATTTCATGTCCTTCCTTAAATGCGTCCTCCATAAAATCAAATGCATGCTCAAGTGCCTGTCCTGTTACATCCTCTAATTCTTCAAGTTCATTACGCCATATATCAAATCCCTGTTTTGCCTGTGCAAACGCTTCATCTGCATCTAAACCAGACGGCTTATATTTATTAAGCATATCAATTAGCTTATTATAGTCCTTCTCCTGAGCCTTTGTATAAAATCCTGACTTAATTTCCGAATCAATATTATCCTCATATTCCTTAAGCATCTTATTATATATAATTATTGTAACATCTTCTTTACTATGTGCTTCATTTTCTTTGTCGCATTCTATATTTTCTTTATATTTTTTAAGAAATTCAAACCATTTATCAGCAATAAAATGTTTAGAAAATGTATCATCAAAATACACATTAAGTCCGCTTATAATAAGACCTACAAGGCTTAATCTTTCATCAAATGATGCCCTCATCACGCGTTCATATATATAGGAAGAAACATTTCCTGAAAGTATATCACTCACACCATAATCATCCTGATACTTACAATATAAATCAATGTACGCCGCAACGTCTCTTGCAACATCTCTATGTTGCAAAAACTCATAAATAATTTCCTCATCAACAGGTATCCCCAGACTTTGATATACCTTAAAAAGACTGTCAAAATCCTCCCAGCCTCTTGCCGTAACAAATTGCATTCCCTCTACATCCGACTCAACCCTGTAAAAATTCTGCGGTCTAAGCTGCAAATAACTTAAAATTGCGGCATCTATACGCTGTAAACGGGCATACTCTTTCCAAACATCAAAATCAGCTTCTACCTCAATCCGTCTCACCCTGTCCAGTGTAACCATATCAAACTCCCTTACCGACTTATTATATTCAGGAGGATTGCCAGCTGCCACTATAAGCCAACCGTCTGGCACCTTACGGTTGCCAAACATCTTACATTGAAGAAATTGAAGCATAGTAGGTGCAAGTGTTTCAGAAACACAGTTAATTTCATCAATAAATAAAATTCCCTCTTTAAGCCCACTGTCCTTTATCTTGCCATAAACACTTGCTATAATCTCACTCATTGTATACTCTGTAACAGAATATTTCTCACCTAGAAATTCCTCCTCACGAATAAACGGAAGTCCAACTGCACTTTGTCTTGTATGATGAGTAATTGTATATGCTACAAGCCCAATCTTACACTCTCTTGCAATCTGTTCCATAATCTGAGTCTTACCAATACCTGGAGGACCTATAAGAAGAATCGGGCGCTGTCTGATTGCAGGGATTTTATAATCTCCTGTTTCCTCCTTCATAAGATATGCCTTAACTGTATTAATAATTTCCTGCTTAGCCTTCTTTATATTCATGACAAAAATTATCTCCTTATATAAATTATCTTCTTTTACAAATTTCACTGTCAATATTAGAGTTACTTACACATTTTCAATCCTAAGCCGCATTGCCCAAGGCGGTACTGCTGTATTATCATAATCATCTGCAAATACAAATACCGTTTTATAATCTGGTCTTTTGTATGGATATACTCCCTTTCCATCTGTAAAATAAATAAGACCTTTCATATTCTTTAAAACCTTATCTTCTATTAGTTTATTGACATATCTAAATGCAGGTCTGAAATCAGTACTGCCTCCACCTATTATATTGAAATTTTCAAGAACATTTGAAAGCTTTTCACTATCTGTTATGTCAATATCACTACGTACATCATTATCACACTGCAGTATTCTCATATGACAATTTTGAAAAAAACTATTATTTTCACTTAATATTGTATATGTCTCTTTCAGAAAATTTTTTACAAGCTCTCCGCTCGTAGAATAACTTGTATCAATAACAACCACAAACTCCTGTATCTTCATAACTTCTCTTGTCTCAAGCGGTTCAATAAGCGGCATATTTCCATAAATCTTAAGACCATAAGTATAATAATTTAAATCAAATTCATCATCATCACAATGAAGCTCCTCCCTTAAAACTGCAAATTTACGCAGAAACTCCCTATAGCTTCGTCGGCTTCTGTCAGCCCTTACCTGTTCATTAAAAATTTGCATACCTTCCTTTGTGTCATCACCACGGCTATCAATTGCAATACTGGACTGTCTTGATATTTTATCCCATTTATCTTGTGAATTACTCTGCGATTTTGACTGCTTTTCCTCCTTAGGCCAATATTTATGACTGTCTGTATAAAACTCTGCCCTAAGCTTTTCTATATCCTGTCTGTCAAGTTTTTTAAGTTCATTATAAACTTTAGCTGCTGACGCACTTTCAATTTTATCATAAACCTGCTTCCTTAACCAACTCAATGGTCTTTTTAATCCTTCCTTATCCATGCTATCAATAGTGTACTCCACAATGATATCACATGCAATATCCCATAACACCCTGTTTCTATTTCCACAAAGCCATAAATGACTGTAAATACAATGAAGTATACCATGAAGATAAAGCCTGTTTAAAAATTTAGAATTGTTTTTAAAAACACGAATAAGCTGCCCTGGCGAATAAAATAAAAAATCACCATCAACAGCCATAGTATCTATACTTTCATCACACTTCCATTTAAGACCTGATAAAGCCATATCCATAAACCTAAGCTCAAGATAAAGCTCATTTCTAACAAAACCAAGTATCCTTAAAGACATCTCGTCTTCCCATTCAGACTGTGTATACACACAAACCACCTCTTTTAAAAAGCTTAAAGTTCATATCTTCTTTTTTTAATATTTTGATAAAAATCATATTTCCATTTTAAAAGGCTTGCCGCGCCTTCACTCCACTGTTTCTCTACAGCTGTATCTATTGCAATATCAATTGCATATACATCAGCATACCCATTACTGAACATAAAATGCAAAATATCAAGCTCTTTATTAGCAGCTAAAAGCTTTGCAATCTCATTTTGATTATTTCTAATATAATTAATATACTTTTCTTTATTTTCATCACTAAGTCCTTCAGGATACATAAGCCTTCCAAATGCCATCTTATTAAGTACCCACACATTTTCTTCCACTGATGCTTTATCAAACACAGCATCATATTGCGCAATATTTAAAATATCTCCCTCAAAACACTGCCTTGCCCTAAAACCTTCACCTATAATATTCCTGCCAAAAATATGCGCCGGAGCAATCTCATCATATGAATCTGTATATTCAGGATAAAAAAAGACGGCATCATCAAAAACAACCTGCAAATTACTTGCATATCTGCTAAGCACTGACTTAAGGCCACTCGGCTTGTGCACACTGCCTCTTATTTCAAGCCTCTCAAAACTTTTGCAATTCATAAAAATATCACTGCCAGATTCAATAACATTGCTGCCTATACTAAGCATATTCATATTACGGCAATTATAAAAAGCATTATTTCCAATACTTTCTATACTATCCGGCAAAATAACCCTTTCTACATAATCACCGCAAAACTCTCTTAAACTTTTATCAGACTGCAATTTCAAAAGCTCCTCCATACACTTCTGTAATACACCAGAAGCCATATCATTAATCTTGTTTATATTTGAAAAACAATATGCACCTATCGAAACAATACAATCTCCCTCTATATCACTTGGTATGATTAACTGCGGTCTGTCCGCATACACACGTAAAATTTTTGCACCACCACTTACACTATGCCATATATATACCGCTCCGTCAATCTCTGTTACCACAATATCCTCCATTTTCATCTACATAATTATCGCAAAAAACTATACAAAAGTCTTTATAATTAAACACGAAAAAACTTTTTCAATTTTTTGTTACAATTATATCAAATACATGATAAAATTACAACTTATCCAATAAACCACATTTAATTTTCTAAAATAAAGTATTTGTTCTTTGGCACGAATCACATTGATACAGCATATCATATATATAAAAACTTTATTCTTAGTCATATATGAATAATCAAATTTTTATTGGAATTCTAATTCCATTCATTGGTACTTCACTTGGCGCAGGCTGTGTATTGTTTATGAAAAAGCAAATCAGCCAAACACTTCATCAAACTCTTACAAGTTTTTCAGCAGGTGTTATGTTAGCTGCATCTATATGGAGCCTTATAATCCCATCAATAGAGCAGTCACCCTTTGACGGCAGACTTGCCTTTATCCCTGCTGTCGCCGGCTTCTGGCTTGGCATATTATTCCTTCTTTTTACCAATATGATTATTTCACATCTACATGCAGATAATACAAAAGTTTATAAGCAAAATGAACATTTTACAAAAACTGCAATAATGGTATTTGCAATTATCCTGCACAATATTCCAGAAGGAATGGCAGTTGGCGTAATATATGCAGGGCTTATGTGCGGAAATTCTGCAATTACACTTACAGGAGCACTATCACTTGCAATAGGCATCTCAATACAAAATTTCCCTGAAGGCGCCATTATATCCATGCCTCTTCATGCAGTCGGAATAAATAAAGGTAAATCCTTTTTGTATGGTGTACTTTCAGGAGTAGTAGAACCTATTGGTGCCGTTATCACAATACTTGCCGCAGAACAGATTATACCTGCACTTCCATACCTTTTAAGTTTTGCAGCAGGTTCAATGATTTATGTAATTTTAAATGAACTTGTATCTGACATGCTTGAAGGAGAACATCACAATATGGGAATAATTTTTTTCGCAGTTGGATTTTCTATTATGATGGCACTGGATGTAGCACTTGGCTAAAAAATTATAACAGACAACAGATACTAAACAAAACAAGAGAAGTCCTTGATTCATATAACAATAAAGGACTTCTCTTATCTTTATAATATCCACTCTATAAATTCTCTTACTGCACCACAGCCCCCATTATGTATACAAACATAATCGGATATTTCTTTAATCTTTTTAACCGCATCTGCCGGACAGCCGATAACTCCTCCCGCCTCCTTTATTTTTTCCATACACGAAAGATCATTAATATCATCACCGATATATGCAAAATTTTCATAACCACAATCCAATTTAGTAATCATATCCAATTTTTCAAGTTTATTTTGCACTCCTTGATAAATCTTTGTTATCCCAATTTCCTTGCACCTATTCTCCAAAATCTTTGATTCTCTTCCTGTAATAATTACAGGCTTTATACCAGCAGGTATTAATATCTCTTTAATACCACAACCATCTTTAGAACAAAATGCCTTAAACACTTCCCCACTATTTCCTATATAAATTTTTCCATCTGTAAGTGTCCCATCTACATCCATTATAAGCACTTTTATATTTCGTTCAGCCATTTAAGCTACCTCCTGTATAGTTAAACAACAAAAATCATTTCAAACACGCTCTAACAATGACACCCTATTTCTTTCCGAATCATCTTAACATCTTCCCAACCAAATTCTTCATCATCAAAACGCAGCCAATACAAATCATTTACAAGAATACCATGTGTTCTTCTCGCAATAGCTTCTGCATCAAAATTCCTAAAACCAAATTTGCCTAAAAGTTCTTTACAGTTCACTCTTGTTTCTGGGAAAACTCGTTCTCTGAAAAATTCATCTATACTTTCAATAGAAATATTTCTCCTTCCAAAAGCTTGTGAGATAATATCATCTGTATAATTTTCTACTTCCACTGTCTGCTTTGTATAATCAACAAAAACTTTAGTACACAAATTCTCCTGATAATAATATTCAAATCTTAACCTTCTTCCCATGCTACCCCCTTCGTTCTCTCTAATCCAAAAGTTATAACATCTAAAGCACGTTTTTCTTCAATATTATTTACATTAATATCATTTAAAAATCCCTCTTTGTCTATGACAATAGGTCTTATAAACCTTCCTTCTAACTGTCTGATAAAATCAGTATCAAAAGGCATTGCATATACTTTCTGCAAATTTTCCTGTAGCGAAAGCTCCAAAGGATATGAAAATACATCCGACAAACAGGCTAAGCCATTATCATAAACAGGACTCTCTCTGTATCCGGTTTTAGTTTTAATCACTGATAAGTTATTTAAATGTCTGTCTTCGTTAAATGTAATGGCATCTATACATAAACACCTGTCTAAATATGCCTTAATATCAAATCCTATAATATCAGAAATAGCATCTCTTGTTTCCTCATATGAAATTGTATCTATACTTATCCCATAATTTTTTAGTAAACGGCTAAATGTAATATCACTTTCTCCAGCATTTAAAAAATTTTCAGAATAACATCCTTCCCCAACAAATGAATTATCTTCATAAATCTCACATGGATAATATTTTACATAGTACTTAACATCTGAAAACTGAAGCAACCTGCTAACTAATATTTCACTGACACTTTCATACCACTTCCAAGTATCTGCCTTTATAAATTTACCATTACTGAACCATTTACGCTGATTACCCTTAGATGAAGAACCACAAATTATACGCTCACTATTATTTACAAAAATTTTTTCTTTTTTCAAATTATTATTAAGCAGCATTACTCTCCCCATTCAAACTATTTCATTTTATTGCTTATTACAGCATAGCTGCCAAGTGTGAGAAGAAACTCTTTAAAACTTTATAAACTCTCCAAATTTTCCTTTTAAAAAAGTGTCTATAAAGTACTTTTCCTGCTAAAACAAAAAACAGCAGCTACTATGTTTATTATAACAGATAAAATCGTAATTACAACCGCAAATCTATAGTCTGAAATACTTCCATCATTAATTAATAATTTTGAAGAATCTAATAAATACCAAGGCAGATATTTGTCTATCTTAGGTAACATTCCTATAAGATAAATACCTAAAAATATTCCTCCAACAGACAATATAACAGATGAATTTGAATTAAATACAGTTGACATAAATATCATTAAGGAAATCAGCCATATACCTGCTAAATAGTAACATACAGCAAAAAAAGCAAGACAAGAAACAATATTGTTATCCCAAAAGTAAGCATTATATCCGTAAGTAATGCCAAATATAAGTAAATATCCTGCTGTCCAAAAAGCAAAAATAACAATACTTTTTGACAAAACAATCTTCCATCTGTTCATTCCTTTTGTAATAACATTTATCAATGTTCCTGTCTGATACTCTGCTGATAAAGTATTGCAAAACATAAGCAGTAAAATAATTATTGTGAATGGATAATTTTTGCAAAACTGCATCCATGAAGTCAAAGCATCCACTGTTACTTTTTCCACAGATAATCCCATATTTGAAAAACTATCTGACATAATATCAATAAGCCAGGGAGTCAGCTTTGCAAATGCAGGATTCATTATACCAAAAATAACAAACAAAATTAACATAAAAATACATTTTCCGGTTCGCATACATTCTAACAATTCTTTTTGAATAAAAGCTGATATTTGTTTCATTTTTATCCCCCTATAACCTCCATAAACAAATCTTCTAATGTTGGTTCAAGCATTTCTATCCGTTGCACTGCTATACTATTTTGTACCAATATTTTCATAATATTTAACATATCTTTTTCTGTCTTCTTATCAAAATGTATTTTTAATTTATCTGTTCTTTCACTATCTGGAAAATAACTTTTAAAACTATCAGCATCTTCACCTGAATAAAATTCTATTTCTAGCCCATTTCCATTATGAATACTTTTACTTCATCAATCGTTCCACTAAGTGCCAGTTTCCCATTGTACAAAAAAGCTATTTTATCACAGATACGTTCTACATCTGACAAAATATGTGTTGACAAAAGAATAGCTGTGTGCTTTTTTACATCTGATAAAATATCCAAAATTTCTTTTCTTCCCAATGGATCAAGAGCAGATGTTGGTTCATCACAAATCAATAATTTAGGATTTCCAAGCAACGCCTGAGCAATTCCAAGTCTCTGCTTCATTCCACGTGAAAAGCCTGAAATACGTTTATTAACTCCATTAAGACCAACAAGTTTTATAAGTTCTTCAATTCTTTTATCACAATATTTCTTCTCTATTCCTGCAATTTTTCCACAAAACGTCAAATATTCCTTTGGAGTCATAAAACCATAAAATTCAGGAACATCAGGCAAATATCCTATTTCACGATTCGTTTTTGCATTTCCAAACTTAACAGATTCTCCATTTACTGTAATTTCTCCACTATCAATTTTCAATAATCCAAGTATCATTTTCATCGTAGTTGTCTTTCCGGCTCCATTTTGACCAATAAATCCAAAAATATTATGCTCTCCTACTGAAAAGCTAAGATTATCAATTATTTTTTTACTTCCAAAAGCTTTCGATACATCAGAAAGTGTTAGTATATCCATTATGCATCCTCTCTTCCTAAAGTAAAATATAAAATAGGGCCAATAAATCCCATTCCAACAATTGCAACAATTATCCATAACATTCTATTGCCGCATTTATAATTTTCATGTGTCAGTATATGTCTTATGGTAAAAACAAACAGTACTAATTCTGCTATTATAAGTGGAATCAAAAATGGTAATATTTCACTGATATATTTCATAATTCTCATGCCTCCTATCACTACTTAAGTCGTTTTTATTACTTAAACCGCTCATTGCCTTCACTCAAATAAAGATTTTCTAATTCTTTGAAACTTTTCCGAATCATTTAAGACAGCAAATACAGGATTTGAAAATACTTCAACTGCACTATCAGTAATTATTTTCTTATCTCTGGGCGCATGTCTGCCAAGATCCAACTGTTCAAATGAAGCTTCTATAGAATCAAAGTAACTGTCACCATGTAAAAAAAGAGCGTCCTCTAATAGTATTTTGACACAGGCTGAGTATTTTTCCAATCTTTCCAATGCCTCTTCTATTTTATTGTGCTGACAATATACAATGGCAGACTGATAATAGAACTGTAGTGCCGCATTTGGATTAAGTTTCTCTATACCATAAGCCTCAAACAATGAATCCATACGCAAAACTGTAGCTTCACATATGTCAATATTATCTGCATGAATTGCAATAAAATTTGCAGCCCCTGCTATTAAAGCAATCAAATGAGAATACATACTTATCTGTGTAAAACTATCTGCTTTTTCCTTTTGTCCCCTAATCTGATATGCCTGAATTAATACCGAATCAGGCGTCATACTATTAGGATTTAATATTTCCTCTAATTTTTCAATTACTTCCTCAATTCGACCAAGCTGCAAATCTGCAATTGATTTTAATATAACAGCATTATTACAAATACCAATATCTTTACAATCATCAATAATGTGACTGCACAAATCAGAAATCTGATTTAAAATTTCCTCCTGTCTTATTTTACTTTCTGCAAGCATAAAATGATTCACCCACAAACAGCCTATATAAAATAAAAATGTATAGCATGAATAATATTTTTTTACCAATTCCTGACTTTCATTCATTACTTCTTCAAACGGCTGCTCTGCAAATGCAGATGCTAATTCATGATACAATTTTTTTATTTGTTCTCTGCTTAACTGTGGCTGATATCCAATCAATTCATCAATCGAAACATCAAAAAAAGATGCAAGCTCTGGAAGCAGCAAAATATCAGGAAGACTTTGCCTGTTTTCCCATTTTGAAACAGATGCCTTTGTCACACCTATAAACTCTGCTAACTGCTCCTGCGTTATCTTCTTTTTATGTCTCAACCTCACAATATTATCCGAAAAATTCAATGTGTTCATTAATCCTTTCCTTTCATTCTTTATAGTTTATAATATAACTATTTAACTGAATTAATTATATCTGGATTATCATTTATTCACAATGGATTTTTACGATACTTTAAGACAATAAGTCAACTGACAAGAAACTTATGCTTTTGCTTAGAAATTGTTAAAAGTAAATGTTTACATACTTATCTACGCCAAATACAAAATTATTTCTTAACAATTCCTTACATCAACATACCTGTAAATTCAACTTTTTTATCTCCGTTTTGTATTTGTCCAATTTCATAACAATCATAATATTTTCTTATTTCTTTTATTACTTGTTTTTCATATTCCTTTGACACAACAATTATCAAACCAACACCACAATTAAAAGTTGAAAGCATTTCTTTATCATTAATATTTCCTATCTTTTTTATATAGTGAAAAATCGGCAGCATTTTTATCTTTGACAAATCAACTACAGCAGATAAATTATCTGGAATAATTCTTGACAGATTCCCTTCTATACCGCCTCCCGTTATATGTGCCATTCCATGAACTCCATGACAACTATATATATTCTTAACCGCTTTATAATAAGGTGTATGAGGTTTCATAATCTGCTCAATAAATGTTTCATTTTCCACCTTATCAAGTTTTATTTGCGGCATTTTATCCATAATCATTCTTACCAGACTATAACCATTTGTATGCAGTCCATTTGATGCCACAGCTAACACAACATCATTTTCACTTATCCTAGAACCATCGATAATTTTATCCCTTGAAACAATTCCAGCAATACTTGAAGTAAGTATATATACACCTTTATCCACTACCTGCGGCTGTATAGAAGTTTCTCCTCCAACCAGTGCACATTCATTTTCCTTGCAAGCTTCTGATATTCCCTTAACAAAAGACTTTATAGTTTCTTTTTCTGCATTTCCACAAACAATAGTATCCAGCACCGCTAACGGAATCGCACCCATAACAGCAATATCATTTACCAAATGATTAATCATATCATGGCAAATTGACTCACTATAACCATACTCCATAGCTAATTTCTGCTTGGAACCAGGCTCCTCAGACTTTAAAACTAACACAGGACTCTCTATATTAGGAAAATGAATATCATATAAAGAAGCAAACGGTCCTAACCCATTTAGAACCCGTTTATCATCTGTCTTTAAATAAACAGCCATCTCCCTTTTCATCGCATCTGTATAAGAAATATCAACACCAGCCTTACTATATGAAAAGTTTTCATCACCCTTCTCACACCCCAAAAGCAGCTCATCAACAGAAACATTAAGCACTGATGCCAACTCCATTAAAATTTCCACATTGGGTAAAGTTCCATTCTCATACTTAGAAATAGCCTGAAAAGAAATATTTAATTTTTGTGCAACATCAGTTTGCGTCATTCCCAATTGCTTCCTTTTTTGTGTAATAAACTCAGATATTTTTTTATTATTAAGCATAAAGAACCTCCTCTTCTGCGCATATTTTGAAGCGCCTATACATCTATTTTCTATACTTATATTTTAACCCATTAAAAATAGCACAACAATATCCGAATATTAGAATAAATAAAAGTGATTCAACAAATCGTAGAATTTATGTAGTATTTAAGTAAAGGCATAAAATTTTGAGTATTGATAGTTTATAGTGACTATTCACAACATAGTAACGTTTATCAGGTTATAATCCGATAAACTCCTTGATAATAATTGCAAATCAGAGTATAATACCAATAAGTTCAGGAGGGCTTAAATATGATTTATAGAAAACAATATATGGATAAAATTATTCCGTTCATTGATACTCCTTTTGTTAAAATACTGACGGGTATTCGCAGATGTGGGAAATCTACCATACTTACAATGATACAGCAGGAGTTAGAAAAACGTGGTATAGCACCAGAACAGATTCTTTCTTATAAATTTGACAGTTTACGCTATGAAGAAATTGATACCGCGTCAAAACTGTATAAAGAAATTGACAAACATATGAATCCAAAACAAAAAACATATTTATTCTTAGATGAAATACAAGAAGTAAATGATTGGGAAAAAGCTGTTAATTCATTCTTGTCTGATTATAATGTTGACATTTTTGTAACAGGTTCTAATTCAAGAATGATGTCGTCAGAGATTTCAACCTATCTGACCGGACGCTATGTTTCATTTAGAATCTATCCACTCTCATTTGCTGAGTATATGCTATTTAGAAAAGAATATACAATTCCAGAAGATATTTACAATGAATTCAGACGATATATGCGCATAGGCGGATTTCCAGCACTACAGCTAAAAGAATACTCTTATGATGAAGCCTATACTGTTGTTAAGGATATATATAATTCTACTATTTTTACAGACATCGTTAAGCGTAGCAAAATCCGTAAGGTTGACCAGTTAGAACGTGTAGTAAAATACACTTTTTCCAATGTAGGCCAGACATTCTCTGCAGCAAGCCTTTCCAAATATCTTAAAAGTCAAAATCGAAAAATGGACATTGAAACTGTATACAGCTATTTAAATAAACTTGAAACAGCCTATATTCTCCACCGCTGTTCGCGATATGATATAAAAGGTAAAGAAATACTAAAAACTCAGGAAAAATTTTACCTTGCAGATCCGGCATTCCGATTCAGTATTCTTGGATATAATGAAAATGTTGTAGCAAGTATGCTTGAAAATCTTGTATATATGGAACTGTTGCGCCGTGATTATGATGTATATGTAGGAAAACTTGATAATACAGAAATAGATTTTGTAGCAACAAAAAAAGAAGATAAAATTTATATACAGATTTCAGAAAAAATCGAAAAAACATCAACCAAACAGCGTGAATATGGAAACCTGCTGTCTATAGCAGATAATTATCCAAAATATGTACTACGAACTGATGAATTTGCAGAAAGTAGTTATGAAGGCATTAAGACAATGCATGTAGCAGATTTCCTTTTAAGTCAGGAGTACTAAAACTTTAAATGGCATTTATGATACAATTGAAATTATTACCTATGCTATATTGATGCCATAAGTAAGCGCTTCAAAAAAGCGTAGTGCAATATATTTATTGCCATGATACACTATATATACACTATTATTTGAAGCGTTTACCATTCTTCCAGATACTTTTTTGCATCTTTCAAAAAGCTAATCACTATTAAAACAACAACTGCTCCTATTGGAAAAGCAGCAATAATACTGACAGATTGCAGATTATTCATTGAACTGTTAGAAAATACCAATGCTATTGGCAACAAAATCAACAAAATGCACCACATCAACTTAACAGATGAATTAGGCTCTTCATTCTCTGAAAGCCTGCGATAGCTATAGCATGAACCAACCAAAGCAATTGAATTAAAAGAAGTAGCATAAAATGTTGCCATAGTAACAAACACTAATACAAATACAAAATCTGCATAGGGTAAAGTATTAATTATTCCTACAATTACCTCATATAAATCACCATTCTGCTGATAAATAGAAATAAAATCAGCCTCGCCAGAAAGTTGTTTTCCTAAAGAATAATTTCCTAATATAATAAAACTAACTAATGTTGAAGTTACTCCAAATACATATCCGCCTAAAATTGTCTGACGTACAGTTCTTCCTTCTGATATGCTCCCAATAAAAAATGGAGTAGCAACACACCATACCATCCAGTATGCCCAATAAAAAATTGTCCAATTCTGCGGAAAAGAAGTTGTACGCTGTGGATCAGTATAAGTAGCAAGCTCAAAAAAATTTTGTAGCATTCTTCCTAATGATGAAAAGCCGGTTTCAATTATATACTGTGTCTTTCCTCCAAATAGCAATACATATGTCAGTAACAAAAAAAATAAAATCACACAAGACCTTGCCAATATATTTATTCCCTTTAATCCATGAAGTAACGAATATGTATAAACTACACAGGTTATTAATAAAATTACTATAGTGACCACAGTTCCATTTAAATTTACATGAAATAATTCATTTATTACCCTTGCCATAAGTGGTGTTGCTAAACTAAAAGTAGTAGCAGTGCCTGCCAATAATGCAAATACGGCAAGAAGGTCAATAAGTCTTCCTAAAATTCCATCGCAATATTTTCCTAATACAAAGCGACACGCTTCTGAATACTTCTGTTTTTCTCTTTTTCGCACATGGAGCATAAAGCCAAAAGCTACTGCCAATACAAGATAAAATCCCCACGGAATAAGACTCCAATGAAAAAGGGGATACACACCTGCCCAGTCTTGAATACTACCCATTTCTATAATATGTGGATCTGTAGCATACAAAATCCATTCAGAAAAAGAATAAAATAATATATCTGCTGCAAGTCCTGCAGTAAACATCATTGCACCCCATGAAAAAAATGAATATTTAGGTTTGGCATCTTTTTTACCTAACACAATATTTCCATATTTTGATATAGAAATAAATATTGATACAATAAATATCCCTAATCCGATTACTAAATAATAAACTCCAAATGTATCACATAGTATAAAACGTATTTGTCCAAGTACAATATTGGACTGCTCAGGCATAACCCCAAAACATATACACAATAAAATAATAATAAACAGAGGAATAACTGTAATCATCCAATCAATTTTTCGCGAATTATATTCTTTATTATCCATCTTAATCTCCTTTTATCAAATACTTCATATATGTCTTATCAACATATGCCAATTCTTTTATAGTATCAATCTCTGCTACATCTCCATTCTTCATTTCCCTAATCCCTAAATCAAAATCATTTGGATAACAAAACAGAGCAATATCATCCCAATAAATATCTCTATTATTCTTCTCTGCAAATTCAATTTCTACAAAATGCTTTAATTTTTTTCCATCTTCCTTAGCCCAGCGGGAAATACTATACAACTGCCAGCCATTTGCCCCTCCTTCACGACTGCATCCAATTACTGATTCATTCTTAACAGTAAGCAGCCATTCTTTTGTATTTTTGTCAGTCCAAACACAATTATAACCTGATTTTTCAAACTCTGGCTTTAAAACATCTGAATTATAAATTATCTGGTCACCATCCAATATTATAGTATCTTCAATATAATCCCTTGCAACATATAAGGAAGAAATATTATTACAAGAATCATAAAACGAATTTTCAATAAAATGAATATCTGGATATTTATTAAGAAACATAAAAGCCTCTTTTAAATATCCAACAACAATATGTATTTCATAAATACCATTTTTATATAACCCCTCTATAATCGTATCTATCATACGAATACCATTTACTTTAATAAGCGGCTTAGGAAGTTCATCTGTAACAGGTTTCATTCTTTTTCCAACACCCGCAGCCATAATAATAGCCCTTTTAACCTTATGCATTTACTTTCTCTCCTACTTATTTTAAATCTCATTTTTATACATAATCTTTATATTTTTATTCAAGTAAATCTTTAACTATCCTGCAATACTCTTCTGCAAACTGATACTGCCTTATACCATAATTACCAAATGTAACACCATACAAACTTTTATATTCACACCAATTACTCCACAAAAGACCGCAAGCTGCTATATAACAATAAATTTTTATCTTTAACTCATTAAAACGGCTTCTTGCAATACCCCCGAAATAAATTTTAAGCAAATTGTCTACTTCATCACGATTATACAATGAATATATGCAAAACATTGCAATATCAACATGAGGATCCTGCATACCTGCATATTCCCAATCAATTAGCCTTATTCTCTCTTTCCCATCCTCAAATGAAATCAAAAAATTATCTGGCACAGAATCAATATGTGCCAGCACTTTCTTTTCTATATGATCATTTATATATTCTCTTAAAGAAAAAACTTCCTTTTTTGTTTTACAATAATCCTGATAAGCAGAAGTTCTTCCCTTCCGTAATCCCTCATAAAATTCAATTGACTTAAATATGTCAAATTCATGACTAACATTCAACTCTAAATTATGTAAAGTTTTTAACCTGTCCATGCACTTTTTAACATCTTCTTCATTATGTGAATTGCAAGTACGTCCGCCTTCAATATATTCTGTAATCTTATACCCACTGTCAGGATTAATATGCACCACTTTGTCACTTATATCATATCCTTCCAAACATTTATATACAGCAGCTTCTTCGGATCTGTTAATTAATTTATCTGTACCTTCTCCAGGAATTCTAAAAATATACTTTTTTTCACAATAACTAAATAAAAATGATTTATTTGTCATTCCTTTTTTAAGCACCTTAATATCTTTTATTAAATCTGGCTTGACATCAAGCGCCTGTGCTATTGCCACTATAATAGTTTTCATGTAAATAACTCCTAAATTTTCTGATTATTATCCTCGCATTCATTTCTTTAACCCATGGTACGGATACTCTCCAACCACTACATTTTTTACATGCTGTATTGTACCAAATTCCTCATCTACATTGGCAAGCACACACAAATTTTTTATTTCTTTCCTAAAATTAGAACGATCAACAAGCTTTCCATTTATTGTGCAAAAAATAATACCATTAATTATCTGTTCATGTTGTATATATATTTCCAAATCTCTAATCATTATTTCTGACAATTGAATATGCAACAAAGTACTTTTACGCTCAACTTCAACATATCCCACCTTTAAAGCTTCCACAGTCAGTTTTGCAAGTTCACAATATCGTATATCAACAAGACATAATACCTGTATCATCATAGCAAGCCTTTCCTTATTATTCTGCAATGCTGTATACACAAGCTTATTATAATCATCAGAAGAAATTTGATGCTTTGTATGCCTTTCTAAATAATCAAGATTTATTAAATCTACTTTCATCTCTGAATGACCAATAAAATCACAGAAATAATTAGCTGCTGACAAATATGCATTTATTGTTCTTTTCTTAAATCCCTGTTCTTCAAGCCACATACGATATGCCTTCATCTTCTCACCTGTCAACTCTGAACCATTTAGAAAAGCCACTAATTTTCTTATGTTAATTGAATATGCTGCTATTGTGTTATGACTCTTATTTTGGAGACGTAGTATATTTTCAAAATCTTTTAATTGTTCATTTGTAATTTGTGTGGACATGAAACGCCTCCTCTCATAATAAGTATCCTTTTAAAACCACTAATAAATTTATTCTTAAGTATTTCCTATTTTGCAAAATTAATTTTACTATCATTTTTTGTAACATATACCTATTTC
>CAMWXG010000007.1 GCA_947178155.1 uncultured Lachnoclostridium sp. | reverse complement strand
GATATATTGACATTGCAAAATATAGTGATAAAATTTTTATTAATCTGCAGCAGATAAATACAAGAAAAGAGGGGTTTTAATATGAAAAAAAGTTTATTTAGCAAAAAGTTATTTGCTATTATTTTGACATTTGCAGTTCTTATCTCATCATTGGTATGTGGTAGCAGTTCCAATGCAGCCAGTAATGCAAAGATTAAAAAAGCATACAAGCAATATTTGAAGGAGCTTAAAGAAAATAAGCCAAAGAAGGATATTTACATGGCTATTGTCAATACTTCCAAAGAAGGTACACCTGTGCTTCTTGTAACTGATGGTATAATTGGAGGAGACAGCAGTTCTGAAAAAAAATCAGGTGAAAGTGCTCATGCTGATGTATATAATTATGTAAAAGGGAAAGTAGTTTATATCGGAGGTATCAGTAGTACAGGTTCAGGCTATCCTATAGTTAAAAATGGAAAGTATCTTATAACAGGATTTCATCATTCTTCAGAAAGAATGACTGTTTCTGGTAAAAAGGGATTTGTAGAACATGCTGAAGGATTTGGAATGAGTAGTGAAGATGGCAGTGAATATGATCAGTGCTATAAGAAAACATGGGAGCTTATAAATAACAAGATAAAGAATGAAAAATCAGAAAAGATTACTCAATCAGAGGTAGAAGAGCTTGATTATTATATGGCAGCTTATGATAGTAATAATTCTGATAATAATTATATGACAAAGGGATATTCAGTAGTTAACTTTAAAAAGTTTTAAACTTAATTCTGGAAAAATTTAGAATATTAGGACTTTAGAATATGAGAAAATTAAATTGTATAAAGTTAAATATATTAAATAGTATATGGCATATAGATATAAATCTATATGCCATATTGAATTAAAAAATAGAATAAGAATATTTGAATATGTATTTAATTAAAAAGTTTAACTGCATTATTAATTTCTTTTCGTGCTGATTTTCTTTCCAGATCAGAGTAGTCAAAGAATATAAATCCGCTTACATTATCAGTATTTCGTGCATATGTTATTTCTCGCTTTAATATAGTATTGCTCTTTGACCAGCTTTTATCACCTATGGCTTTTGCTTCTTTGGTGCTTATTCCAGCACGGTATGCGGCAAGACCTACATAGAGTTTTACTGTTTTATGACGTTTTACATTTGTCCATTCATTTAGAGTCTTTTTATATGGACATATAGAATGGTTAAATGACCAATATATCTGAGGACATATATAGTCTATATATCCAGACTGTCCCATCCATTTTTTTACATCACAGTAGTAAGAATTTTTTAAATAAAGATTACTCATGCGACCTGCCGGGCTTATGCCAAATATACAATCACTATTAATTTTTTTTACTGCTGAATATACCTGCTTTATAAGTTTTGAAACGTTATTGCGTCGCCAGTTTATTATACTTAATGGCGTATTTCCATTTGTCTTGCAGTTTTTTACATAGGTTTTGTATTCTTTGGCATCGAAGTTACTTTTGTATGATGTACCAAGGTTTGGATAAAAGTAATCATCGAAATGTATTCCATCTACATCATAAAATTTTACAATCTCTTTTACACCATTTGTAATAAGGTTTCGTACAGCAGGTTTAGAAGGGTTAAAATAAAGCCTGCCATCATAGTTAAGTACATTTCGTCTAAGGGATGGAGATTTTGAATTTCTCCACTTATACGCATATGAATTTTTAGCAAGGGCAGAATTTCTTGTAGTATCTTTAGTAATACGATAAGGGTTAATCCATGCATGTATTTTTAAATTTCGTTTATGGGCTTCTTCTACCATAATTGCCAGAGGATCAAATCCTGGATTTTTGCCAATTTTACCTGATGAATATTGTGACCATGGGAAATAATCCGAGTTATACATTGCATCAGAAAACATTCTCACATGTACAAATACTGTATTGAAATTGTTGTTTACGCAGTTATTAAACCTTTTTCGTATTTGGTTTGTAAAAGATGTTTTTGTATATCCCTTAATATTATAGTCAAAAAATGAAATCCATACACCTCTGAGTTCATCAGACTCTTTTGCAGATGTGTATTCGGCACTTAAATCTGTAATACTATCAGAAATCTGTGAGGTGTCAGGAGTGTCACCTGTGTTGTCGGTAATACCTGAGGCAGAGTCATCAGTTACATTGTCTATACCCGAAGCATTGTCAGCAATTTCTCCGGAAACGGTTTTTAATGTGCCTTCCGGATTTAGGCTTTTATATACGAAAATGCAATAGATAAGACATGTGATTCCAATAAGTATTGCAATTGTAGCATAAATTGATTTTTTATGAATATATATAGCTTTTTGGTTATTCATGAGTTTCTGCCTTTCTTAATTTAATTTAATTGATAGGAAATTGTTTTGCATAAAGCAGTGCAGCATCTATAAATCCTCTAAATAGAGGATGAGGTCTGTTTGGCCTTGATTTAAATTCAGGATGTGCTTGTGTAGCGACAAACCAAGGGTGATTTGGAAGTTCGCACATTTCCACTATACGCCCATCAGGTGAAAGTCCCGAGAGTAAAAGCCCGTTTTTAATAAGTTCATCCCGATAGTAATTATTAACCTCGTAGCGATGTCTGTGCCTTTCGTTAATTGTTTCTTCACCATATAATTTATATGCTTTGGAGTTTTTATCAAGTACACATGGATAAGAGCCAAGGCGAAGAGTTCCGCCTATATCTTCAATTCCATCTTGTTCTGGCATAAGGTGTATTACAGGGTGTGTAGTCTGTGGGTCAAGTTCAATGCTGTGTGCATCATGAAAGCCAACAACATTTCTTGCAAACTCAACGATGGCAAGCTGCATACCAAGGCAAAGACCAAGAAATGGAATATTATTTTCACGTGCATACTGTATGGCGTATATTTTGCCGTCTATGCCTCGGTCTCCAAAACCACCAGGTACAAGTATTCCACTTACATTTTTTAGCAAGTCTTTTGCATTGTCAAGATTGAGCTCTTCTGATGGTATCCACTTTATATTGACATTGCTTTTATGAGCTAAACCGCCATGTTTAAGTGCTTCTACAACACTTATATATGCATCATGCAGTGAAGTGTATTTTCCGACAAGAGCAATAGTTACATCTTTATTAAGATGTTTTATATTATCAACCATAGTTTGCCATTCTGTTATGTCTGGTTCAGGACAGTCAAGGCAGAGCTTGTCGCATACTACATCTGCAAGGTGTTCTTTTTCCATTGCAAGCGGAGCCTCATAAAGTGTTTCTACATCTAAGTTTTGAAGTACACATTTTGTAGGTACATTACAGAAAAGAGCAATCTTGTCCTTTATTCCAGTATCAAGTTCGCGTTCAGTACGGCATACTATTATATCAGGCTGTATACCCATACCTTGAAGTTCTTTTACACTTGCCTGTGTAGGTTTTGTTTTCATCTCTCCTGATGCATGTAGATATGGTATAAGAGTTACATGTATAAGGATTGCGTTTTCATGTCCTATATCATGTTGAAACTGGCGTATTGACTCAAGAAAAGGCTGGCTTTCGATATCGCCTACTGTTCCACCTACTTCAATTATGGCAATCTGGGTATCTTTGCAGCCATCATTGCGGTAAAAGCGGCTTTTTATTTCGTTGGTTATATGAGGAATAACCTGAACAGTTCCTCCGCCATAATCTCCACGGCGTTCTTTGTTTAATACTGACCAATATACTTTGCCTGTTGTAACATTTGATTGTTTTGTAAGGCTTTCATCAATAAAGCGTTCGTAATGTCCCAAATCAAGGTCTGTTTCAGCACCATCGTCTGTAACAAATACCTCTCCATGTTGAACAGGATTCATTGTACCCGGATCAATATTGATATATGGATCGAATTTTTGCATTGTAACGCTGTAACCCCGCATTTTAAGCAACCTTCCAAGAGAAGCTGCGGTAATCCCCTTGCCAAGTCCGGATACTACGCCTCCGGTAACAAATACATATTTGACTGCCATTTAATTTATCCTCCTTGTAAAGCTCTCTTTGCACAATATTTTTTTATTATAACTCATATTAATATGGGTATTCAATGCTTTTTTTCAGAAAATTTTGTAAATATAGTGTATGGCGTTACTTTTCACACCCATGCCAAATTCGAGGATTTTTGGCATGATTTTTGCCAAAAGTACGAGTTTTGCAGTGCCATTTTGCACGATTTTGGCAAAATGTGTGCATTCAGTGTTTTCAGCACTGCTTGTTACTGGTAATGAAGTGAACAGTAACTATGAGGACTGAATCGTAACATGGAAATTATATGTAATAAATATAAAAAACAAAAAAATTATAAATTTCAGGATTTATTCACATTATAATATATTGATTTATGCGCATTCTAGTCTTATAATGGGAAAGTATAATTACTATTTTATAGTAACAACATATAAACTTCCGAGTAAGGAAGAAACGAAGGAGGCACAGTATTGGAAAATAATAGTAATAAGCCGGATTCCGGAAAGAATCAGAATAGGAGAAGTATTATAATATGTCTTGTTGCAGCTCTTGGAATGTTTTTGATTTTTTCTTTTATGAATAATCAGGTGGAGAAGGCATCTAATAAAGAAATAACATATGATCAGTTTATTAAAATGCTTAATGATGGTATGGTGGAGTCAGTAGTTCTTGATTCTGACAGAATTGAAATTACGCCAAGAGCGCAGGGCAGCACTCTTTATGAGATTACTTATTATACTGGTATAATATCAATGGATTATAATCTTGTGGAGCGCCTTAGTTCATCAGGTGTAGAGTTTTCAAAGAAGTTGGCAAGCAGTTCATCAAGTATCTTGTATATGGTGCTGACTACATTGTTTCCTATATTGCTTTTATGGGGCGGGTTGTTTTTGATATTTAGAATGATGACTAAAGGCTCTGGAGGAATGATGGGCGTAGGCAAGAGTACAGCCAAGATGTATGTTCAAAAGGAAACAGGTGTTACTTTTAAAAATGTAGCAGGGCAAGAGGAAGCGATGGAGTCCTTAAATGAGCTTGTAGATTTTCTCCACAATCCACAGAAATATGCAGACATAGGTGCAAAGCTTCCAAAGGGAGCGCTGCTTGTTGGACCTCCTGGTACTGGTAAGACACTTCTTGCAAAAGCGGTAGCAGGTGAAGCTGGTGTTCCGTTTTTCTCACTGTCAGGTTCGGATTTTGTAGAGATGTTTGTAGGTGTAGGAGCTTCAAGGGTAAGGGATTTGTTTAAACAGGCACAATCAATGGCACCATGTATAATTTTTATTGATGAGATTGATGCAATAGGTAAAAGTCGTGATTCACAGTATGGAGGCGGTAATGATGAGCGTGAGCAGACACTTAATCAGCTTCTTTCAGAGATGGATGGTTTTGATACATCAAAAGGACTTGTAATACTGGGAGCGACTAACAGACCAGAAGTTCTTGACAAGGCTCTTCTGCGTCCGGGACGTTTCGACAGGCGTATAATAGTTGAGAAGCCTGACCTTAAGGGCAGAGTTGATATATTAAAGGTACATGCTAAAGATGTTCTTATGGATGATTCTGTTGATTTTGATGCGATAGCTCTTGCTACAAGTGGTGCTGTTGGTTCAGACCTTGCTAATATGATTAATGAGGCTGCGATAATGGCAGTACGTGCAGGAAGAAAAGCAGTAAGCCAGTCGGATTTATTTGAGGCAGTAGAGGTGGTTATAGCAGGTAAGGAAAAGAAAGACAGGATACTTGGCAAGGAAGAGAAAAGGATAGTATCATATCATGAAATCGGTCATGCACTTGTTGCTGCGCTTCAAAAAAATTCAGAACCAGTACAAAAGATTACTATAGTACCAAGAACAATGGGTTCTCTTGGATATGTTATGCAGGTTCCAGAGGAAGAGAAGTATCTTATGAGCAAGGAGGAGATACTTACACGTATAATCACCCTTTTTGGAGGACGTGCAGCAGAGAAGATTGTTTTTGATTCGATAACAACTGGTGCGTCTAATGATATTGAAAAGGCAACTTCGCTTGCAAGATCTATGGTAACACAGTATGGTATGACAGAGAAATTTGGAATGATAGGCTTGGAGTCTGTAGAGAGTAAATATCTTGATGGACGTACTGTTTTAAACTGTGGTGATTCTACAGAAGCTGAGATAGACAAAGAAGTGATGAAGATTCTTAAGGAATGTTATGAGCGAGCAGAAAAACTTCTTTCAGGAGACAGAGAGGCGCTTGATAAGCTTGCAGAGTTTCTTATTGAACATGAGACTATTACAGGTAAGGAATTTATGAAGATATTCCGTAAAGTTAAAGGAATTGAGGAGCCTGAAGGTGATAACTATGATGTGCTTGTACTTGATGTAGATGGTACACTTACTGGATCTGACAGACAGATTTCAGAAACTACGAAAGATGCCATTATTGGTCTGCAGGCACGGGGGAAGACAGTGGCAATAGCTTCAGGACGCTCTATAGCAGGTATAAGGAAAACTGCATCAGCAATAGCTCTTGAAAAGTTTGGTGGATATGTGATAGCATATAATGGTACTACTGTTGTAAATTGCAAGACAGGTGAGTGTATATATAACCAGATTATACCACCTTATATGATAAAGCCTGTTTATGAGGCTGCAAAGCGTGCAAAGGTAAGTGTCGCGGTTTATAATGACAGGAATAAAGAAATGATATCAGGCAATGGTATAAATGAATATTTAAGAAGAGATGCGGCTGCATGTGATGTTGCAATTCGTGAAGCAAATGATTTTGTCAAGGCTGTTGATTTTCCATTTAATAAGTTTGTTTTAAGTGGTGAGCCAGAGGAGATGACAGAAGTTCAGAAGCTTATGGATAAGCAATTTGGTGACAGGTTGAATATATTCCGTTCTGATCCGTATTTTGTGGAGCTTCTTCCAAAATATGTCGATAAAGGTACTGCAGTTGAAAAACTTGCAAAGCATCTTGATATACAACGCAATAAAGTTATATGTATAGGTGACAGTTACAATGATATGCCAATGCTTAAGTTTGCAGGCATGGGTGTTGCTATGGGAAATTCACAGCAGGAAGTAAAGGAACTTGCTGACTATGTTACACTTTCAAATGATGAAGATGGAATTGTAAATGTTATCAATAAGTTTATGACAGAAAAAGACGATAAAAATAAAGAAGGTAAAAGTGTAATCGAACAAAACAAAGATATGCAGGAAAATGTATGGCAAGACAAAGAAATGCAGGCTGATGAAGTAAAAGATAGAGAAGATATTGATAATGAAAATAATATTATAGAAAAGAAGGCAGCAGAATCAGAAGAGGATATTTCAGATGATATGGAAAAATTTTAATACTGAAGCATGTATGGACGGAGGTAGTTATGTTTGACCTTGATGAGGAGTTAAAGAAACTGCCGTCAAAGCCTGGTGTTTATCTAATGCATGATAAGACTGATGCCATAATATATGTAGGAAAAGCAGTCAGTTTAAAGAATCGTGTCAGACAGTATTTTCAGACTAGCCGTAATGTATCAGCAAAGATAGAGCGCATGATATCACAGATTGATTATTTTGAGTATATAATAACTGACTCAGAGGTTGAAGCTCTTGTGCTTGAAAATAACCTTATAAAAGAACACAGACCTAAGTATAATACGATGCTTAAAGATGATAAGACATATCCTTTTATTAAAGCTACTGTCTTTGAGGATTTTCCACGTCTTATATATTCAAGACAGCAAAGCAGGGATAAATGCAGATATTTTGGCCCATTTACAAGTTCAAGTGCTGCAAGGGACACTCTTGATCTTGCGCATAAGATATATAAGGTAAGGACATGTAGAAGGATACTGCCAAGAGATATAGGAAAAGAAAGACCATGTTTAAATTATCATATAGGTCAGTGTGATGCACCTTGTCAGGGAAAAATATCAAAAGAGGAGTATCAGGAGAATTTTAAAAAGGCGCTAAAGCTTATAGAAGGGAATTACGATGAGGTGATTTCCTATCTTACAGAAAAGATGTTTAATGCTTCAAAATCTATGGCATTTGAGGAAGCAGCGGGCTGGCGTGACCTTATTAATAGTGTTAAAAAGATATCTGAACAGCAGAAGGTTACTGATTTTAAAGGTGAGGACAGAGATATTATAGCTTTGGCAAGCACTCTTGATGAAGCAGTGGTTCAGGTGTTTTTTGTACGTGATGGCAAGCTTATTGGAAGGGATCATTTTCATCTTAATGGTACAACAGGTGAGAGCAAAGAAAATATTTTGCAGGATTTTATTAAACAATTTTATTCAGGAACTCCTTTTATTCCTCGTGAAGTCATGATAGAATATAACATAGAAGATTTTGCAATTATAGAGAAGTGGCTTACAGAGAAAAAAGGGAGCAGGGTGCATATAGTTGTACCTAAAAAAGGACAGAAGGAACGCCTTGTAGAGCTTGCACATAAAAATGCTGCTCTTGTGCTTACTCAGGATATGGAAAGGATTAAGCGTGAGGAAGAACGAACTTTTGGTGCAATGAGAGAGATTTGTTCATGGCTTGGAATAAGTGGTGTATCACGTGTTGAATCATATGATATTTCAAATATTAGCGGGTTTCAGGCAGTAGGTTCTATGGTTGTATTTGAGGATGGTAAACCAAAAAAAAGTGACTATAGGAAGTTTAAACTTAAAACTGTAAAAGGACCTGATGATTATGCAAGTATGTATGAGGTTTTGACAAGGCGCTTCAGGCATGGTCTGGCGGAAAAAGAAACACTTGAAAAAAAAGGTTTTGATAAAGAAATGGGAAGTTTTACAAATTTTCCTGACCTTATTATGATGGATGGTGGTGTTGGCCAGGTGCATGTGGCGCTGCAAGTGCTTGATGAGCTTGGAATTGATATTCCTGTATGTGGTATGGTAAAAGATGACAGGCATAGAACGAGAGGACTTTTTTTTGAAGAGCATGAGCTGCCTGTAAAGGTAGACAGCGAAGGATTTCATCTTATGACAAGAATACAAGATGAGGTTCACAGGTTTGCAATAGAATATCATCGTTCATTGCGCAGTAAAGAGCAGGTTAAATCAATACTTGATGATATAAACGGAATAGGAGAACGAAGGAGAAAGGCACTTATGAGACATTTTCAGTCTATAGAAGCTGTAAGAAATGCATCTGTAGATGAGCTTGCAGAGGTTGAAAGCATGAATGAAAATGTAGCATTGAATGTATATAAATTTTTTCATTCTGATGATGCATAGCAGAAACTTGAAAATAATATTAACAATAGTGTATAATGCCGTATATAAAGCAGGCAGAAAAGGAGGAGATTATGCAGAATGGAGCATATAGTGTACCATTAAAAGAACTTATTGAGCAGTTTGATTTGGAGAATTGTACACCGGAGGTAAACATAGGAAATGTGTTAATCACACAAAATGAAGTAAATCGTCCGGCACTGCAGCTTGCAGGTTATTTTGATTATTTTGATTCAAGTCGCATACAGATTATTGGGCATGTTGAGCACACATACATGCAGAAAAGAGGAATGGAACACAGTATAATGATGTTGGAGAAAATCATGGCGGGCAGTGACGAATCGCCTAAGCCTCCATGCATTGTATATTGTCGTGAAATATGGCTTGAAGATGAAATCGTTGCACTTGCTAATAAATATCAGGTGCCAATTTTAAGAAGCAAGAAAGCTACATCACCTTTTATGGCAGAGGTTATACGTTGGCTTAATTCAGAACTTGCACCAAGATGCACAATACATGGTGTACTTGTAGATATATATGGTGAAGGAATTTTAATTATGGGCGAGAGCGGTATTGGTAAGTCAGAAGTTGCACTAGAGCTCATACATAGAGGGCACAGACTTGTTTCAGATGATGTTGTAGAGATAAAAAGAGTTAGTGATAAGTCTCTTATTGGCTGTGCTCCGGCAACTACTAAGCATTTTATTGAACTTCGCGGTATAGGAATTGTTGATGCCCGCTCTCTTTTTGGTGTTGAAAGTGTAAAAGATGAGCAGGAGATAGACCTTGTAATTAAGCTTGAAGAGTTTAATAAAGATCAGGAATATGATAGACTTGGGCTTGAAGAGCAGTATATTGAATTTCTTGGTAATAAAGTGGTTTGTCATTCTATTCCAATAAGGCCGGGCAGAAATCTTGCAGTAATTTGTGAATCTGCAGCCGTTAATCACAGACAGAAGAAGATGGGATATAATGCGGCGCTTGAACTTTATAATCGTGTAACTAATAATATTGCGGAAAAACGTAAAAACCCATAATTCAGGAATGTGCAATATATGTGCATTATAACGGAGGCTAAAATATGTTATTTATTAAATCTGATGACCTTAAAACAGGTATGAGACTGGCCAAACCCATATATAACAGGAGTGGGGTTATGCTCTATGACAGAAATTCTAAGCTTACAAGTCAGGGTATAGTCAGTATTCAGAATTTCGGGCTTATAGGAGTATATATCTTAGAGTCGGCGGAACCACTTCCGCCTATGACAGAGGATGATATAGAGTTTGAGAGATTTCAGGCTATGTCGGTATTTACGATAAAGGATATTCTGGATGCAGTCAGCAAACAAAAAGAGGCAAAAGAACTTTATCAATTTGCGAATAAGATTTTAAAAAACTATGGTTCACTTCACAGAAAGATTAATTTTATACAAAGTATAAGAAGCAGAGAGGACTATGTATATAAGCATTCTCTGAATGTTGCTATATTGTGTGCTATGATGACATACAAGCTTAAGATGGATTTTAAACGTCAGCTTGATGTGGTGGTGGCTGCATTGTTACATGATACAGGGACACTTCTTATTCCTCCAAATATCAGGAATAAGAACAAAGAAGAACTGACACCAGAGGATGAGAAGAAGATAAATACTTATCATTTGGCGGTTTATCAGATGTTCAATAAAGATAAAAATCTTAATACTGACATTATAAGGATTTTAACATCAATTATACGTGAATTGCATCCTGCAATAGCAAACAGTGGTATTAGCAAGGATTCTTTGCCAATTGGTGCACAGGTACTTAAAGTGGCTTATGTGTATGACAACATGACTGCAATGAAATTTGAAGAGGAACCGTTTTCTGAGATTGCAGCAGTAAGATATCTTCTTGACAGAGAAAAGGAGTATGACAGGAGCGTAGTTGATTCACTTCTTGCCAGTATAAATATTTTGCAGCCGGGAACATGTGTTGAGCTTACAAATGGTGATAAGGGGCTTGTTATAACTGCAAATGAGAATAATGTGCTGGAGCCTTTTATATTGTCATTTAAGGATAATAAGGTGCACAATCTGGGTGATGCAAGAGAAGGGGCAGAGTTTAAGATCAAGGACGTAATGAAGACTATGGATAACCGTCATTTGGTAGATAGCAATATGTTATCACAATATTCCGGCAAACCTGTCCATATGGGTGAGCATATATAAAAACAGAAAGGGAAGGCGCAATGTATATTATAGCTGGTCTTGGCAATCCGGAGAGAAAATATGATGGTACAAGACACAACATAGGATTTTCTGCAATTACTGCGATTGCAGATGAATATGATATATCACTTAATGTAAAGAAGCATAAAGCACTGTGTGGCATGGGCTATATAGAAGGGCAGAAAGTGCTTATTGCACAGCCTCTTACCTATATGAACTTAAGTGGTGAGAGTATACGTGAACTTGTAGATTATTATAAGATAAACCCGGAAGAGGAACTCATTATAATTTATGATGATATAAATCTTGATACAGGCAGATTAAGAATAAGAGAAAAAGGCAGTGCAGGTGGACATAATGGTATAAAAAGTATTATTGCGCATCTTGGGACACAAACTTTTAAACGTGTACGAATAGGGGTAGGTGAAAAACCTGCCGGAAGAGATCTTGTGGATTATGTGCTTGGAAGGTTTGACAGAGAAGAAGAACCTGTGATACGAGGTGCTCTTGCAGATACAGTAGAAGTATGCAAAATTATAGTGGCAGATGATATAAGGACTGCTATGAATAAATTTAATTAATGATGGGGAATAACAAAAAATGGAAACATTGCTGGCACCGTTAGGTGAGATTACTGCATACAGGACAGCTCTGGAGTGCATCGGTAAAGATAAATTGCCGATGCATATTTCAGGTTGTATAGATACACAAAAATGTCATTTTATATATGGATTATCAAAGGACATATCATGGAAGGTAGTTATTGCACAAAATGAAATACGCGCAAGGGAGCTTGCAGAAGATTATTTAATGTTTGACAGAGATGTGTTTTACTATCCTGCAAGAGATGTAATTTTTTATAATGCGGATATTCATGGCAATGCAATAAGTGTTGAAAGACTTAAAGTAATAAAAGCACTTATAGAACGAAATTGCGGAACTGTTGTAACAACTATAGATGCAGGAATGGAGCTTGTAGCTTCTTTAGATACATTTGCAAATGCTGTATATAGTGTAAAAGAACAGGATAGAATTGATATTGAGAAATTTGCCGTTCATCTCGTTGACATAGGGTATGAGCGTAAATATCAGGTAGAGCAGCCCGGTGAATTTGCAGTAAGGGGAGGACTTATAGATGTATTTCCTGCTACTGAAGAGTGTCCATATCGTATTGAGCTTTGGGATGATGAAGTGGATACTATAAGGTCATTTGATGTAGAAAGTCAGCGCTCTATTGAACGAACAGAAAGGCTTTTAATATTTCCGGCATCTGAGATTATACTTAATGATGCGCAGATAAATGAAGGGGTAAAAAATATTGAAGCTGACCATTTAAAATTGCTTGAAAAGTTTAGGAGTGACAAAAATTTTGATGCGGCAAAAAGGCTTAAAGACAGGCTTTTAGAGATTAAGGAAAATCTTGAAATGTTTCATGGGCATATGGGTATGGAAAGCTTTATCAGATATTTTGAGATAAAAACTGAATGCTTTTTTGATTATTTTGATAAGAGTAATACACTTTTTTTTATAGATGAGCCAATGCGCTGTATTGAAAAGATGGAAACTGTTCATACAGAATTTAGTGACAGTATGGAAAGCAGGCTTGGAAGGGGAGATATAATACCAGGGCAGATTGATGTATTATATACACCAGAGGCTGTTATGGCAATGTTTGCTTCAAAAAAAAGTATATATATAACAACTCTTGATGCTATTCCAAGAAGCATAAAGGTAAACGAGCAACTTAATATATCAGTTCAGGCAGTAGGTTCATATAATAAACATTTTGAATTGCTTGTGCAGGATTTACAGAAATGGAGAAATGAGGGGTATCGTGTTCTTATTCTTTCAAATTCACGTATACGTGCAGAACGCTTAAGCAAGGATATTAATGATTATGATGTGCCTGCATTTTATAGGGAAGAAAAAGATATAGTCCTTGAGCCGGGGCAGGTTATGGTATCATATGGGCAGCTTCATAAGGGTTTTGCATACACATCACTTAAGTTTGTAGTTATTACTGAAGGTGATATTTTTGGTGCAAAGCAAAGCAAGAAAAAAAGTAAGAAAAAGAATTACAGTGGTAAATCTATACAAAGTTTTAATGAGCTTAGTATAGGTGATTATGTGGTACATGAGAATCATGGATTAGGAATATACCGAGGTATAGAAAAAATACGTGTTGATAATGTATCAAAGGATTTTCTTAAAGTAGAATATGGAGATGGCGGCAATCTGTATGTGCCTGTTTCAGGCCTTGATGTGCTGCAAAAATATGCAGGACAGGACGCTGCAAAGACACCAAAACTTAATAAACTTAATTCTGTTGAGTGGAAGAAAACAAAGGCTAAGGTTAAGGGAGCTGTTAAGGAAATTGCAAAAGAGCTTGTGCTTTTATATGCAAAACGTCAGGAAAGACAGGGATTTAAGTTTAGTGAAGATACAGTATGGCAAAAGGAATTTGAAGATTTATTTCCTTTTGAAGAAACCAGAGATCAGCTTGAAGCCATATCCGCAACTAAGAAGGATATGGAGAGCGATAAAATTATGGATAGGCTTATATGTGGTGATGTAGGCTATGGTAAAACAGAGATTGCACTTAGAGCAGCATTTAAGGCAGTAAATGACAATAAGCAAGTTGCATTTCTTGTACCTACTACTATTCTTGCACAACAGCATTATAATACATTAAGAGAGAGACTTGGTGATTTTCCTGTAAATGTTGAGATGCTTTCAAGATTTCGCACACCAGCACAGCAGAAAAAAGCATTGTCACTTTTAAAAAAGGGGCAGGTTGATATAATAGTAGGAACACACAGACTTTTATCAAAAGATGTGGAATTTAAAGATTTGGGACTTCTTATAGTAGATGAGGAGCAGCGTTTTGGTGTTACACATAAGGAGAAGATTAAGCAGATGAAAGGTGATGTGGATGTGCTTACTCTTAGCGCAACACCTATACCAAGAACTCTTCATATGAGCCTTATTGGAATAAGAGATATGAGTGTACTTGAAGAACCTCCTGTTGACAGAATGCCCATACAGACATTTGTAATGGAACACAATAATGAAATCATACGTGAAGCCATTAACAGAGAGCTTGCAAGAAACGGACAGGTATTTTTTGTATATAACAGAGTACATCATATAGATGAGGTTGCAATGGAGGTTGCAAAGCTCGTTCCAGATGCAAATGTTGCATTTGCACATGGGCAGATGAGCGAAAGACAGCTTGAAAAAATCATGTTGGAGTTTATAAATGGAGAAATTGATGTACTTGTGTCAACAACAATTATAGAAACAGGCCTTGATATATCTAATGTAAATACGATAATTATAGATAATGCCGATCAGATGGGACTGTCACAGCTTTACCAGCTAAGAGGGCGTGTAGGACGTTCGAATCGTACATCCTATGCATTTCTTATGTATAAGCGTGATAAGATGTTAAAGGAGATAGCGCAGAAACGTCTGTCTGCTATTAAGGAATTTACTGATTTAGGTTCAGGTATTAAGGTGGCAATGCGCGACCTGGAGATAAGAGGTGCAGGTAATCTTTTAGGTGCAGCACAGTCAGGACATATGGAGGCAGTTGGATATGATTTATACTGCAAGATGTTAAATGATGCAGTAAGCAGGCTGAAAGGAGAGTCAAAGACTGATGATGAATTTGAAACAAGTGTAGACCTTTCAGTAGATGCATTTATAGCCAATACTTATATAAAGAGTGAGTTTCAGAAACTTGATATGTATAAAAGGATTGCAGGAATTGAAACGGTAGAAGAATACTCTGATATACAGGAGGAGCTTGTTGACCGTTTTGGAGATATACCTACAGCAACACAGAATTTGCTGCGTATAGCATTGCTTAAGGCAGATGCGCATAAGTCGATGATTACACAGATTGTGCAAAAGGACGACAGCATAAGATTTTATCTTTATGATAATGTTAAATTGGTAGGCGAAAAGATTAAGAATATGCTTAATGAGTACAAAGGCAGTATAAAATATGTACAGGATAAGGAACCTTATTTTAAATATATAATTGGCATTGAACAGAAAGTAAAAGAAACATCAAGACATTATATGACACCTGCGCAGGTTGGACTGAAAAAACAGAAGATACTTGCAGCGGATAATGTTTTCTATATTGTTGAGGGCGTGATAAAGAGTATAGGAGGTTTATATGAAAAAATTTAAACCGGCTGCTGTCATATGCATTTTTATTGTATTATGTGTAATGACTGCAGGCTGTAGCAAAAAGAGTATAGGAGGCAGAAGTGTAAGGCTTGAGTCTGGTGATATAACTGAAAATTCTATAGTTATAACTATCGGAAACACAGGAGTGAAATATAGTGAAGTGAAAAATTACTGTTATCTTCTTAAATGCCAGTATGAGGGGATATATGGAAATAAATTGTGGGATTACTCTATTGGAGAGGATACTACTATAGGTGATGAGGCAAAGCAGGAAGTTGTCAATATGATTACGCAACTAAGAGTAATAAAGAAGACGGCACAGGAGCAGGAGATTACGCTTACAGCTGACGAAAGAGATGAGGCTTTACAGCAGGCAGAAGAGCTTATTGCAGCAGCAGGCGCAAAGGATAAGGAGGAGTATTGTCTTAGTATACAGGGACTTGCAGAATTGTATGAGGATAATATTCTTGCAGAAAAGATGTTTTATATAGCTACTGATGAGGCCAATACGAAAGTGTCAGATGATGAAGCACGTCAGGTAGATATACAATATATTCAGATTATGACATCAGGAACAGACAGAAATGGTAATAAAGTAACTATGGACGAAAAGACGAAGTATTTGACGCTGAAAAGAGCAAAGAAACTTAGGAAAGAGGCGGCAAACACTGATGATTTTGAAAGTTTTGCACAAGAGAATACAGATAGTTCACAAATTAGTGTTACAATAGGAAAAGACAGTGATATATTAGGGGGATCAGCAACAGATACAGCATTAAAGATGTCAAAAGGGGAGATTAGTAGCGTCATCGAAAGCAGCGCAGGCGGAAATACCGGATATTATATTTTATATTGTGTTAATGACAACAATGAAGATGCAACATATAAGCGCAAAGAGGAAATTATTGAGAACAGACAGACAAATATGTTTAGGGAAAAATATGCAGAGTGGCTTGAAGAAGCCGATGTTAATATTAGTCAGGATTTTTGGGAAAACTTTAAAATATGAATAGTAAAAAGTTAAATAAAAAAAGTTGCTTTTTTCGTTTACAGATAAGCATACATTTGCTATACTGGTTATACTAAAGAATGGCAGGTGATGGAGTGAAGGCAGAACATATAAATCCATTTATTATTTCAGTATGTAAAATTATGAAAGATATGTGCATGCTTGATTTAAAAATAGGTAAGCCTAGTTTAAAAGCAGGCAGTTATTTACCAGACAGTTCACTTATTAAACTTGGGCTGCTTGGCAATCTTAAAGGTGAAGTGGTTTTAAATATTAACCATGATACAGCGATTGGTATTGTATCCAAGATGATTATGACACCTGTGGAAGCTATAGATGAGTTAGGACAGAGTGCTATCGCAGAGCTGGGCAATATGATAGCAGGAAATGCGGCTACAGTATTTGCTAATAATAGTATTATTATAGATATTACGCCCCCTTCATACTGTGTTGGGGAGCAGTATCAAAATGGAGAAAAAGAGCTTTTCAGTATACCATTTTCGTCCGATATTGGTGATTTGTCTGTAGATATTTTTTTGAGTGCTTAAAAGGAAGAGAGGATAACACCTCTCTTCAATTTTCGTTTTGAGAGGTAAAATATGGCAGGGTATAGAAAATATCATAAGGAAGATAAAGTTTCATATGCTTTAGGAGTGACACTTGTTTTTGAACTGCTTAAATCTAAGGCTGAATATGTGAATAAGGTGTATATACATTCTTCTATGAATAAGGGAGATACACTTGATAAGCTTATAGGAATTTGTAATATTCATGAGATAGATATGGTATATACAGATAAAATTTTTAATGTATTGTCACAGAAGGAGAATTGCTATGTTATAGGAGAGTTTCGCAAATTTAAAGGAGAACTTGATAATAATTTATCACATATAGTACTTGTAAATCCATCTAATGCAGGAAATATGGGAACTATTATGAGAAGTGCCCTTGGTTTTGGACTTAATCAGATAGCAATAATCCGTCAGGCGGTAGATGCTTTTGATCCACGTGTGGTAAGAGCTTCAATGGGAGCGATATTTTCAACGAATTTTGTATATTTTGACAGTTTTGATGATTATAAGGACAATTATCCTGATAGAGAGTTGTATACTTTTATGCTTGATGCAAAGAAAAAGATTTATGATATTAGTCCAAAAGGTAAGTTTTCGCTTATATTTGGAAATGAGGCAGCAGGGCTTCCAAAAGAATTTGCAGAAGTAGGCACATCTGTTGTTATTCCACATACGGCTGCTATAGACAGTCTTAATCTGCCTATAGCAGCAGGGATTGCAATGTATCAGGCAACAATTATGAAGCTATGAGTTGACAAGTTTGGTATAATAGTATATGGAAGTTATAGTTACTATTCACAGATATGTATTTAATTATAATGAAAGGAATGATATAAAATGGCAAAGATTGATATTATCTCAGGTTTTTTGGGAGCAGGAAAAACTACTTTGATTAAAAAGCTTATTTCAGAAGCATTTACAGGTGAGAAGCTTGTTATTATTGAAAATGAATTTGGAGAAATTGGCATAGATGGCGGTTTTTTGAAAGAATCCGGCATACAGATTACTGAAATGAATTCAGGCTGTATATGCTGTTCACTTGTAGGTGATTTTGGAGAGGCACTAAAAGAGGTACTTGAAAAATATTCTCCAGACAGGGTTATTATTGAACCTTCAGGTGTTGGCAAGCTTTCAGATGTTATAAAGGCTGTTAAAAATATCGGGGAATCTGTTGAAATAAATAGTACAGCTGTAGTTGTTGATGCATCTAAATGTAAGATGTATATGAAAAATTATGGTGAATTTTATAATAACCAGATTGAATATGCAGGCACTATTATTCTCAGCAGAACACAAAAGATATCAGATGACAAGCTTGATACATGTCTTAGACTTATACATGAGAAGAATGACGAGGCTTCTGTAATTACTACTCCATGGGAGGAAATAAAAGGAAATGTGATTTTGGAGGCTATGGAAAAAGTTAATTCATTGGAGAAGGAGCTTCTTGAAGAGGAAGAGCATCACCATCATGAGCATCATCATGAAGAAGGGCATCATCATGAGCATTGTCATGAAGAGGAACATCATCATGAGCATCACCACCATGAAGATGGGCATCATCATGAACATCACCATCATGAAGAAGAACATGAGTGTGAACATCATCATAAAGATGAGGAACATGAACATCATCACCATCATGGTGAGGAGTGTCATTGTCATGACCACCACCATCATCATGCAGATGAGGTATTTACAAGCCTGGGAATAGAAACCGCCCATAAATTTACAGAAGATGAACTTAATCAGATTATGTCCAAATTGTCAGAGAACAGCATATATGGTGAGGTGCTTCGTGCTAAGGGAATTGTGGCTTCTGATAATGGTGAATGGTTCCATTTTGATATAGTTCCAAATGAAACACAACTTAGAAGAGGCAGTGCAGATTATACAGGCAGGATATGTGTTATAGGTTCAAAGCTTAATGAAGATGTTATAAAAGAGCTTTTTCATGTAGTATAAAAAAGTGCAGACTTTAGGGTTTGTATTGTAATCAACACAAAGTAATTCCCTATAATATAAAAAAGCATAAGGTATGAAGAACCAGAAATGGAGAGTTTTATGTTTGGAAAGAAGAAAGAAGAACTCATGGTATATATTATTATGGGATTTCTTGAAGCAGGAAAGACCAGTCTTATACGGGATTTAGTAACAGATGATATGTTTGATGATAAGATAAAGACTCTTATACTTGCATGTGAAGAAGGCGAGGAGGAGTATGAGAAGTCAGATCTTGACAAGGGCAGGGCAGTCTGTGAGTATATTCAAGATGAAGAATCATTTAATATTAATGTTATATCTAAATTTTTAAAGAAACATAAGCCGGATAGGGTTATAATAGAGTATAATGGAATGTGGCCGACAGCACACATTCCTAAACTTTATGACGACCTTGAGGAGCTTTGCTTTGACAGAGAGGTTATATTTCAGACAATAGATGTGGCAAATGATGAAACATTTGCGTTATATATGAAAAATATGCCTTCACTTATGGTAGAGCATTTTAAGATTGCAGAGATGGTTATAATAAACAGATGTAGCTTAGATACAAACAAGCTGGCTATAAGAGGAAGCATAAAAGCTGTGAATCCAAGAGCTCAGATAGTCTATGAATCAGAAGATGATGCATTTTATGAGATGAAGGAAGAGATGCCGTTTGACATTAATGCAGACGTTATTGAAATATCAAATGATGATTTTGGCTTGTGGTATGTAGATATGGTGGACCATCAGGACAAATATAATGGTAAGACATTAAAGGTGACAGGAATGATACAAAAGCCGCCTGGACTTCCTAATGGGTTTGCTATATTTGGAAGGTATGCTATGACCTGCTGTGCAGATGATGTACAATATATGGGATTTTTATGCAAAGCTGATGATTGGAGCAATTTTAAAAATCAGCAGTATGTTACAATAACAGCCCTTATGGAATATAAATATATGCAGGAATATGGCGAGGAAGGTCCTGTGTTTTATGCAGAAAGTGTAACTGCGGCAGATAAGCCAGGAGAAGAGCTTGTCTATTTCAATTAGTGATTTTCAGTTATTTGGTGAAGTGATAGAGTCATATACAGCACGTGTTATAACGACTGCAAATGGACCTAGTACAATACCGGAAATGCCAAATATTTTCAGACCTGCATATATAGATAAAAGCATAAAAAACGGCAGTATATTCATGTTATTACCAAGCAGTTTTGCCTCTAGAATTTCGCGGACAAATATTGTGATTATATATGCAGTAAACATAATAGCAGCATATAAAAAATTACTTTTAAATATATAATATATACCAATGGGACATAGGATTATGCCACTTCCAAGAATTGGCAATGCATCAATGAGCGAAATTAAAAGTCCTATTATTACAAAATAAGGATTCTTGATAAACATAAATGCAATACTGCATACAAACCAGTTAGCACATATTATTATGCTTTGTGATTTAATATATGAAAGTCCTGTAGTCTTTAAAGTATACATTATCTTATGTATCTGTTCATAAAAACGGCTTTTTCGGTAGTTGTTGTGTATAATGCTTATATCTTTGCATAGCACAATCATACTTATTGTAGTAATAAGTATAAGAGTTATTACACGTGTAAACATTGATACACAGCTTGAGAAAATCTGTCCGGCATTGTTAAAAAGTGTATCAATATATTCGGATTTAAGCATTGAGATTTTTTCATTGACAAAATTTAGAGATGTGCCATCCTGTATGCTGAAATAGTAATCTATGCAATTACAGCACTTATTCAGGCAGTTTACAAATAAATCATTGTAAAGCTGTCTGTATATTGGAAAATTATTTACAAGAAGCTGAAACTGCCTGCATATAAGCCATACAAGAAGTATAAATATACCTGAAGCTGACAGGAAAAAGACAGTAAGCACACTGCCGTATGCAAACCATACAGGCAGTTTTGCTTTTGTATAGAGAAAACGTATGGCAGGAAGAAGCATACGCATAAACATATATGCAAGTATAAAAGGAAATACTAAAGGAAGAATGTACTTAAAGGATACACATACACAAATTGTGATTAATGTTATTATTGTAAGAGTTTTGATAAGTGATTGAGTATGCATAAAGCTTCTCCTTCCTTTTGCAGTTAAAGATAATGGGTTTGCGCTTTTTATTAGGTTATACAATATCCCTAATGTTATACATAACATAAAAATATAAATAAGCGGCAGTAAATGCTGCCGCTTACACCAAATTATGTAAAGATAATAAAAGATTTCAAGTATTTCTTAAGTATAATTTTTAAATATTAATTTATGCAAATGGATTTTCTGTCTTATAAAGCATTCCTTTTGGTTTATTAAAGCCGATTTCTTCAACTTCAACACCAACATATTTATATACTTCATATAATGCCTTGCCAAAGTGTCCAAAAGCAACGGCACCATGATGAGGATAGTTGCCCTCAATAAGTACATGACGATAGAAGCGTCCCATCTCAGGAATAGCAAATATACCAATAGCACCAAATGAACGTGTTGCAACTGGAAGAACTTCACCCTGAGCGATATAGCCACGAAGTTTAGCATCAGCAGTGCTCTGGAGACGGAAGAATGTGATGTCGCCAGGAACAATATCGCCTTCAAGAGTTCCGTTTGTAACTTCAATTGGAAGTGAACGTGCCATAATTTTCTGGTATTTCATTTCACAGAATGACAGCTTATTAGAAGCTGTATTGCCACAATGGAAGCCCATAAATGTGTCTTTCTGTGTATAGTTGAATTTATTCTCAATTTCTTCAGTAAAGATATCAGCAGGAACTGAGTTATTGATGTCAAGAAGGGTAACAGCATCTTCGCTGACAACAGTACCAATAAATTCACTTAAGCAGCCATAGATATCAACTTCACATGATACAGGTATTCCCATTTTTGTAAGGCGGCTGTTTACATAACATGGAACAAAGCCAAACTGTGTCTGGAATGCAGGCCAGCATTTACCAGCAATTGCAACAAATTCTCTGTAGCCTTTATGTTCCTCAATCCAATCAAGAAGAGTAAGTTCATACTGCGCAAGTTTTTCAAGGATTTCAGGTTTTTTATTTCCGGCTCCAAGTTCTGCTTCCATATCCTTTATAACATCAGGAATACGCTTGTCCCCTGCATGTTTATTAAACGCTTCGAATAAATCAAGCTCTGAGTTTTCTTCAATCTCAACGCCTAAGTTATAAAGCTGTTTGATAGGTGCGTTGCAGGCAAGGAAGTTAAGTGGACGAGGACCAAAGCTTATAATTTTTAAATGGTTTAATCCATATACGGCACGTGCGATAGGAACAAATTCATGTATCATATCAGCACATTCTTCAGCAGTGCCAACAGGATATTCAGGTATGTATGCCTGAATATTGCGGAGCTTAAGGTTATAGCTTGCATTAAGCATACCACAATAAGCATCACCACGTCCATCAATAAGACCGTTGTTCTTAGAAGTTTCTTCTGCTGCTGCAATATACATCTTAGGCCCTTCAAAATGTTTTGCAAGGAGAGTTTCTGAAATTTCAGGACCAAAGTTACCAAGATATACACAAAGAGCGTTGCAGCCTGCTTTTTTAATATCCTCAAGAGCCTGTACCATATGTATTTCACTTTCTACTATACAGACAGGACATTCATAGATATCTTCAGCACCATACTTATCTGTGTATGCCTTTACTAAATTCTTTCTTCTTGTCACAGAAAGCTCTTCTGGAAAGCAATCCCTGCTCACTGCAACAATACCAATTTTCATTTTTGGTAAATTATTCATTTTTAAAACCTTCCTTTCTATATGTTAAAATATTATAATACTCATAAAGCCATTTTATTACATTTACATGGATTTTGCAATAAAAAGTGTGTAAGAAACTCAATTTTTTAATGCAAATTTTATAAAAATGCAGTAATATAATTATAATAAATGTGAATTAATGATTATAAGTTTAAGATGGTATGGAGGTGTATTTAAGGATGGGGCAGATTGTAGTTGGCCTGGCAGATATGAAAATAGGAAAAGGTGATGATGAGCTTGTGACATATGCACTTGGATCATGTATTGGAGTGTGTATGTATGATAAAGTATCAGGAGTAGGAGGTATGCTTCATGCAATGCTTCCAATGGCTGATATGAGCACATCCATGTTTTTGGCACAAAAATATGTTGATACAGGCACATCATATTTATATAAATCATTATGCAGAAGAGGGATTAATAAAAATCTTCTTAGAGCGAAAATAATAGGTGGAGCCAGAATGTTTGAGTTTGGAATGGCAAATTCAAATGATGATATAGGAACTTACAATGTAATGCAGGCAAGAAAATATCTTGCAGAACTTAATGTGCCGGTTGAGGCAGAGATGACAGGAGGGTTTGTAGGACGTACTGTATATTTTACAGCAGGTGCAGGTCAGGTAAGAATAAGAACTACAGATAATAAGGACTATTGTATTTAGGGGGATTTTAAAAAATATAGCTATTTATTAATTGTAAAAATGTGGTATAATTCTTATAGCAGGATTCTAGAGCGTGTTTGTTACATTCCTGTATTTGAGAATTAATGAAAAACGGAGGTATAACATGTACGAAACAGAAATTGAAAACATTGCTTCAAAGGGAAGCAACGAAGAGATATATTACTCTCTTCTTGAATTTACCAAAAATATGATGCAACAGAAAGGAAGAATTGAGGGAAAAAAGAAATTATACTATATTTCAGCAGAGTTTCTCATTGGAAAACTTTTGTCAAATAACCTTATAAATTTGGGAATATATGAGCAGGTGGCGGATGCGCTTAAGGCACATGGTAAGAATATATCTGATATAGAAGAAATAGAGAATGAGCCTTCTCTTGGTAATGGAGGACTTGGAAGACTTGCAGCATGTTTTCTTGATTCTATTGCCACACTTGGATTAAATGGAGATGGTATAGGTATTAATTATCATTTGGGACTGTTTAAGCAGGAGTTTGAAAAAAATCTTCAAAAAGAAGTTAAAAATCCATGGATTACAGACAGAAGCTGGCTTAGACGTACAGATGTAGGATATGAGATTATTTTTGGAGAGCTTAGATTAAAGTCTGTTATGTATGAAATTGATGTTACAGGATATGACAATAAGTGCAATACTCTTAAGCTTTTTGATATTGATACAACAGATGAAAATATTGTACAAGAAGGAAGTATATGGTTTGATAAAAATGATATACGTAAGAATTTGACACTTTTCCTATATCCGGATGACAGTGATTATCAGGGGCAGCTTCTTCGTATTTATCAGCAGTATTTTATGGTAAGCAATGCAGCACAGCTTATTATTGATGAGGCATTGGCAAAGGGAAGCAGTTTACATGATCTTTATGATTATGCTGTAGTGCAGATTAATGATACACATCCTACAATGGTTATACCAGAGCTTATAAGACTTCTTGTAAAGCGTGGGATAGATATGAATGAAGCTATTGATATTGTTTCAAAGATGTGTGCATATACAAATCATACAATTCTTTCAGAAGCGCTTGAGAAATGGCCGATATGGTATCTGGAAAAAGTTGTTCCACAGCTTATTCCTATTATCAAGATGCTTGATGTTAAAGTAAAGGAAAGATATAACAATCCTAAACTTGCTATTATAGATAATGAAAACCGTGTACACATGGCACACATTGATATACATTATGGATGCAGTGTAAATGGTGTGGCAGCGCTTCATACAGATATACTTAAAGCAAGTGAACTTAAGGATTTTTATGATATTTATCCACATAAATTTAATAATAAGACAAATGGAATTACATTTAGAAGATGGCTGCTTTACTGTAATCATGAGCTTTCAGATTTTATTACCTCAAAGATAGGCGATGGTTATAAAAAAGATGCTACACAGCTTGAAAAGCTTATGCAATTTGCATCTGATAGTGATACACTTAATGCTCTTCTTGATATTAAAGATAAAAAGAAGAAAGAATTTAAGGATTATATTTTTGCAAAAGAAGGCATTACATTAGATGAGAATTCAATTTTTGATGTTCAGGTAAAACGTCTGCATGAATATAAGCGTCAGCAGATGAATGCACTTTATATTATATATAAATATCTTGATATAAAAGCAGGAAATAAGCCAAAACGTCCTATTACAATGATTTTTGGTGCAAAGGCTGCTCCTGCATATACTATTGCAAAGGATATAATACATCTTATATTGTGTCTTTCAGAGGTTATTAAAAATGATGCAGATGTAAATCCTTATCTTAAGGTGGTTATGCTTGAAAATTATAATGTATCATATGCAGAAAAAGTTATTCCTGCCACTGACATTTCAGAGCAGATTTCACTGGCATCAAAGGAAGCAAGCGGCACAAGTAATATGAAATTTATGCTAAATGGAGCTGTTACGCTTGGTACAGATGATGGAGCGAATGTAGAGATACACGAGTTTGTAGGTGATGATAATATTTATATCTTTGGAGAGTCAAGTAATCAGGTTATTGAACATTATGCAAAGTCTGATTATTCACCAGAAAAAATTTATGATGAAGATAAAGATATTGCAAAACTTGTAGATTTTATTATAAGTAAAGAGCTTTTTGCGGTAGGTAATAAAAAGAGTCTCATACGTCTTTATATGGAGATTGTTACAAAAGACTGGTTTATGGCGCTTCTTGATTTAAAAGACTATATCAGAGTAAAGGAAATAACACTTGCTGATTATGAAGACAGACAGAAATGGGCTGGCAAAATGCTTGTAAATATTGCAAAGGCAGGCTTTTTCTCATCAGACAGGACTATAGCTCAGTATAATGAGGATATATGGAAATTATAAGAAAGCGTGTCAATATGAGAGGTAAAGTCATTGTGTCCATTCCAGTGCTTTTTATTGTACTGGTTATAATAATTGTTGGATATTTATTACTTCAAAAAATAGTTAATAAAAAATGGGGTTATACAAAAGAACGTGAAAAAGAGCTTGAAGAGTTTGATGAAAATGAGTATCTTAACAAAAAAGGAAGTAAATGGAGAAAGTATTAGTGTTGCGGGAATATTTATAAATTATTTGTAAAATAATATATGTTATGATGTAATGTATAATTTGTTACTGTTTACTCTGTGGCTGATAACCATAGTTTATAAGAAAGGCAGGAATATCTATGAAGAGAGTTGGTTTTTTAACAAGCGGCGGAGATTGCCAAAGCTTAAATGCTACTATGAGGGGTGTTGCTAAGACTTTATACCAGAAATATTCTGATGTTGAGATTTATGGTATTTTAGAAGGCTATAAGGGACTCATTTATGGCAATTACAGAAAGATGAAATCAAGCGATTTTTCAGGTATACTTACAGAGGGAGGTACTATTATAGGTACTTCAAGACAGCCATTTAAAAAGATGCGTGATCCTGATGAAAATGGGCTTGATAAGGTTAAGGCAATGAAGGACAATTATAAAAGATGGGGACTTGACTGCCTTGTTGTACTTGGGGGTAATGGAACTCATAAAACGGCAAATATGCTTAGTGAAGAGGGGTTAAATGTTGTTACACTGCCAAAGACTATTGACAATGATATCTGGGGGACTGATATGACCTTTGGCTTCCAGAGTGCGGTTAATATTGCAACTAATGCGATAGACTGTATTCATACTACGGCAGCTTCTCATGGAAGAGTATTTATTGTTGAAGTAATGGGACATAAGGTAGGCTGGCTTACACTCCATGCAGGTATTGCAGGTGGTGCAGACATTATTCTTTTGCCAGAGATACCATATGACATTAAATCTGTTGTAAAAGCTCTTGAAAAACGTAATAAAGAAGGAAAGAGGTTCTCAATACTTGCAGTTGCTGAAGGTGCTATTTCAAAAGAGGATGCTGCACTTAGCAAAAAAGAGCTAAAGGCAAAGAGAAAGGCAAATCTCTTCCCTTCAATATCTTATCAGATAGGTCAGGAGATACAGGAAAAGACGGGACAGGAAGTAAGAATTACTGTTCCGGGGCATACACAGAGGGGTGGAGAGCCATGTCCTTATGACCGCGTAATTTCAAGTCGGCTTGGGGCGGCAGCAGCAAGACTTATTATAGAAGAAAAATATGGATATATGGTTGGACTTAAAGACAACGAGATAGTTCCTGTGCCTCTTGGTGAAGTTGCAGGCAGACTTAAAATGGTAGATCCTGATTCTTCTATTATTAAGGAAGCAAAGGGATTAGGGATTTGCTTTGGTGATTAAAATATTATAAAAGTATAAAGAGAACCTTTTATACGGCATGGAGGTTTGATATGTCTTATATGGCATTATACCGTAAATTCCGTCCAAACGGATTTGATGACGTAAAGGGGCAGGAGCATATTGTTACAACTTTAAAAAATGAGATACGAACAGGACGTATTGGGCATGCATATCTTTTTTGCGGCACCAGAGGGACCGGAAAGACCTCTGTTGCAAAGATTTTAGCAAAAGCTGTAAATTGTGAGCAGCCTGTAAATGGAAGTCCTTGCAATGAGTGTCAAATGTGCCAAAAGATTAGCAGTCAGACATCAATGAATGTAGTTGAGATAGATGCTGCATCTAACAATGGTGTTGCAAATATACGTGATATTATAGATGAGGTGCAGTATTCTCCAACAGAGGGCAAGTATAGGGTATATATTATAGACGAGGTGCATATGCTGTCTTCGGGTGCATTTAATGCACTTTTAAAGACTCTTGAAGAGCCGCCATCATATGTAATATTTATTCTTGCAACTACAGAGGCGCATAAGATACCTATTACTATTTTATCCAGATGCCAAAGATATGATTTTAAAAGAATTTCAATAGATATTATAGCAGAAAGGCTTCGCGAGCTTGTGGATAAAGAACAGACGGAAGCAGAGGAGAAGGCGCTTAGGTATATTGCAAAGACTGCCGATGGTTCTTTAAGGGATGCATTAAGTCTTTTGGATAGGTGTATTGCTTTTTATATAGATCAAAAGCTTACATATGATAATGTTCTTGATGTGCTTGCTGCTGTAGACACAGAGGTTTATAGCCGAATGTTTGAATATGTTGCTGCTGCTAATGCTATAGGCTGTATATCATTGATTGATGAAATGATGGCAGCAGGGCGTGATATAAGCCGCTTTATTTCAGAATTTATATGGTATTTAAGAAATCTTCTTATTATTGGTGCGTCAGCCGAAGGTTCAGATATGGCAGATATTTCATCGGAGCAGTTTCCTGTAATGCAGGAACAGGCAAAAAGAGTTGATGCAGATATACTAATAAGATATATTCATATATTGTCAGAGCTGCTAAACAGAATACGTTATTCTGCACAGAAAAGAGTTCTTGCAGAAGTGGATTTTATAAAGCTCTGCAGACCGCAGATGGATGAAGTACAGGATTTATCTACGATAATATCCAGAATAAATATGCTGGAGCAAAAGCTTGAAGAAGGAATTGCAATTAATTCTGATGCTAATTCAAAGCTTGAAGAGTCAGAAACAGCACAAAGAAATGTGTTTTCTAAAAATGATGATACACCAAAGATTTTGCCGAAAGCAGTTCCAGAGGATATAAAGGCAGTTATTGGAAATTGGCAGAAGATTCTTAACCAGTGTGACAGAGTAGAACAGACTATGCTTTTTAATGCCAAAAAGGTGGTTTCTGATGATGGTGATTTGATACTGCAGTTTACGGATTCTGTAGATGAAGGGTATTTCAGACAAGACGACAACAAACAGCTTGAGGCGCTAAAGAGTGTTATAAGCAATATGATAGGTAAAGATGTGTCAATAAAGACAAGAACTATAAGCTATGAGGAAAATGAAAAGTTTGTTGATTTGTCTCAGGTGATACATTTTGAAGATGTAGAATATAAGTAAAATTGGAGGAATTATAAATGGCAAAACGTGGAGGTTTTCCGGGCGGTGCAATGCCAGGCAACATGAATAACCTGATGAAGCAGGCACAGCGCATGCAAAAGCAGATGGAAGAAAAGTCAAAAGAGTTAGAAGAAAAAGAGTGGGAAGCAACAGCAGGCGGCGGAGCGGTTACTGTAAAAGTTTCTGGTAAAAAAGAGGTAGTTTCAGTTAAGCTTTCGCCAGAGGTAGTTGATCCCGATGATATTGAAATGCTTGAAGACCTTATAGTTGCAGCAACAAATGAAGCACTTCGTAAAATGGAAGAAGAGAATGCAGCAGTAATGCAGCAACTTACAGGAGGTCTTGGAGGATTATTCTAAATGGAATTTTACAGTTCGCAGATAAGCAATCTGATAGAACAGCTCTCAAGACTGCCAGGGATAGGAGCAAAGTCAGCGCAAAGGCTTGCATTTCACATATTGAATATGTCAGAACAGCAAGTCGCAGGGCTTGCAAGCGCAATGACAAATGCTAAGAAGAATGTGCGTTATTGTAAAGAGTGCTGTACATATACAGATGATGAATTATGTCCTATATGTGCAAATATGAGGAGAAATCATAAACAGATAATGGTTGTGGAAAATCCAAGGGATTTGGCAGCATATGAAAAAACAGGCAAATATGAAGGAGTATATCATGTGCTTCATGGCGCAATATCGCCGATGGCGGGGATAGGGCCAGAGGATATACGCCTTTCAGAATTAATGGTAAGACTTTCAGGAGATGTTGATGAGGTAATAGTTGCAACCAATAAAAATCTTGAAGGTGATACAACTGCAACATATATCAGCAAGCTTGTAAAGCCTATTGGAATAAAGGTCAGCAGGATAGCAAGCGGTGTACCTGCCGGCGGTGATTTAGAATACATAGATGAGATTACATTGTATAGGGCATTAGAGGGAAGAACATACATGTAAAAATTACTTTATATTCAAAATACAATGTAAGGTTTAAAATCTTATAATTTCTTTTTCTATGAATATATGTGACATAGAAAAAGAAATTTTTTAGATTTTATGCACCATTGCGTGTTTCATTTAAGCACAAGCTAATTTTAAAACATGCTCTAACGAACGGCATGTAATATTCCGCGTGCTATAAATTCTGCAAGGTCTACAACAGTAGAAAGTCTTGTTGTTTGTAATGTAATATGGCTGTTTTGGTTAGAGGCATTGACGATTCCGGTTATGAATGCATCTCCTACGCAAGGCAGCTTTTTATTTACGCCTATACCTGGAGATAATGTTCCATGTCCCATTGTCACATTGCCTATATGCTGTCTTATTCCCAAAGAGGCATCTATGGCAATTATATATGGATTATTGATGGAACTATATATTGTATCTATTGTTATTTCAAGATTTTGTGCATGGACAGGTGATGATAATGTTCCATATACAAGAAGTTTTTTATTATTCTGCAAAAGCATATGGCCAACTATTGGGCCAAGACAGTCGCCTGTAGCACGGTCAGAACCAATGCACAAAAATACCATTGTGCGGCTGTCAGCATAACATTCCTTACGATGTCTTTTAAGATTTTTTACAAAGGCGGCAAGTGAAGAGCCGCGGTATATATTATAATATTTTATTTCTGTTGAGATGTTCTCCATAAGCAAGCCTTTCGGTATTTTGTTTCTTTAGATTTTCTTTATTTAAAAGTTATTTCTTAACAGTTACTAATGGTTGATAAACGACCATTAGTATATATTATGATGTGCACGGCTGCGTAAGGAAATTAGCCATTTTATGACCGCAGTCGGCGCAGACTCACAAATCAAAAAAGAAAAAAGTTTCAATTCATGAGTATATAAAGTACAAAATTTGTTACTGGTAACGAAGTGGACAGTAACCAAAACTTTTTGTACAGACGATATTATGTCCATTAGGTATATGCTTTATTCATTGCATCAGATTTGTATTAAGTCGAATTTTAACACTAAAATAGAATAGGACCACACCCTTTTTCGACAAAAACATTATTACAGCAGTGATAAAATTTTTGCATTATATTGCAGAAAGGTGTTGTGGAAAATGGAAGGCAAAAGATTTGATGATGCAGGTGAATATGTATACAGCCGTCTGCCTGAAAATATAAGACAGATTGGAGAGATGACAGGAAAAGTTGGAATATACATAGAAGATTACGTTATGACGTATATACGTCAGGTGTTTATGGAAAAGCAGGAAAATGCAATAGTTTTATTGTTGGGGAAAACAGGAAAAAAGGCAGCAGAAGGACGTAAATTTATATATGGAGCACTTGCTGTTGAGTATAATATGCAGGAAGGAATAAAGGAATTTACAACTGAAAAATGGAATAAAATATATCATGACATGAATGAAAATTTTCCAGGAGCACAGATACTTGGCTGGGGCTGCGGGGTAGTCATGTGGAACAGCAGAATAGATGCTGCAGTAAGACAGATACATAGTAAATACTTTAATGAAAATGGAAAAATACTATTTCTTTCAGATTTATCTGAAAAGGAGGAAAAGCTTTTTATTTGTGAAAGCGGAGAATTGATAGAGCAGCCGGGATTTATTGTATATTATGAAAAAAACCCTCAAATGCAGGAATATATGCTAAAGGGGCAGCCAAAGGAGAGTTTTGAATCTTCGTATAAAGATGATGTGACAGTAAATGTAAGGCAGATTATCAGGAGGAAAGGAATAAAAAGAAATATACAAACAAAACATATAGCCTATGCAGTAGGTGCAGTTATGGCAATAATGATTTTGATAGGTGCAAATTTGCTTATAGAAAGTATGGACAAGATAAAAAGCCTTGAGAAGTCTTTAAGTAATGTTGAGGGTTATATAGAAGGAAAAAAAGCAGAAACTGTAATGTCAAATAATACAACAGAGCTTTTGGAAGAACCCAAAGCTACAAAAAGAAATTCTAAAAAAGATAAACCAAAAGCAACCACAAAGGCTGAAAACAAAGACGTCAGCAGTGAAGATATATTATTACCTCAAAATACTGCTTCACAAAATGATAATAATATATCAAAAGATGTATCAAATAAAAGTACAATTAATGATAATAGTTCACAGACAGAAAAAAGTGATTCTAAAACAGACAATACAAGTGATAATACAAATGAAAATGACAATACGGCAGATGTGTCAGTATATAATGGTAGCTATGAAAGTTATATTGTAAGTGCAGGTGATACTTTAAGTCAGATTGTGTGGGACCAGTATCATTCATTTTATTATCTTGATAAGGTGATGAAGGCAAACAATATAAAGGACTGTGATAAAATATATGAAGGAGACTGTATAATATTACCAGATTTTATTACAAAATAAAGATATTTGTCTGCTTTATTGACTTTCTGTATAGTTTGTCATAACATAGGACATAAATAATATTAAGAAACAGAGGATAATGTAATGGACGGTAGTTTTGTTGGACAGTCAGGGGACAGGCAGGCAATGCGTGAAAAACACCGCAGAAGGATTATAATTGTATTAACATGTATAGTATGTGTAGTTGCAGTATCAGGAATATTTACATTTCTTATAAATTCATTTCTAAATAAGGAATATGTATTGTATGAAGTGAAAAGTTCAACAGAAACAACAGACAGCAAAACAGTAACTTATATGGATTATAATGGCAAAATACTTAAATATAGCCGTGATGGTATTTCGGTGATTGATGCCTCAGGTGAAACAGTATGGAATGGAAGTTATGATATGATTTCTCCGGCAGTTAATATATGCGGGGATTATGTAGTTGCTGCTGATATAGAGGGAAAATCATTTATTGTATATAATGGTGAAGAGCAGGGAAAAGAAATTTTTACTGAATATCCGATTGTTCAGGCATGTGTATCTTCTCAGGGGGTAGTTGCTGTACTGCTGGAGCAGGAAAGTTCAAATGTAATAAATATATATAATCCATATGATGTGTCAAACAATCTGCTTGTAGAAATACCAACAAATGTTGATGAGGGATATCCGGTGTGTATGGATATATCACCTAATGGATTAAATCTTGTGGCAGCTTATGTCTGTGTTACAAGTGGGAAGCTGCAAAGCAGAGTTGTCTTTTATGATTTTTCAGATGTTGGCAGAAATACAAACTGTCTTGTAGGAGCGAGAAATTACGATGGACATGTTGTAGCAGATGTAAGATTTTTAAGCAATGAAAATGTATGTATTTTTAGTGACGACGGTTTTAGCGTATGGAGTGATATGAAAAAGCCGGTACAATTATATGCTAAAACTTTTAAAAGTAACATAAAAAGTGCTTTTTATAACAAAAATTTTATTGGCATGATATTTGAAACAGAGGATGGCAAAATGCAAAATCATCTGAGAATGTATAATTTAAAAGGGAAAAAAGCTCTTGATATTAAGTTTCGTGATGATTATGATTGCGTTAGAATGTATGATAATGATGAAATTGTTTTTTATTCAAATTCAAAATGTATGGTGTATAGGAAAAATGGTGTAAAAAAATTTTCAAGTACAATAGATGCAAAAGTAATAGAATTTTTACCAACGAATAGGCTTAACAGATATTATATTATTTCAGAAAACCAGATTCAGGAAATAAAATTAAAGAAATAGGTAAAAAATAATTATATACATATTGACAAATGCACACCTGCATATTAAAATAAGCAAGTGTGTTTTGGAATTATTTACATTTGAAACATACACATGTACTATTAATTATAATCATAGGAGGTGAAATTAATGCCAACATTTAACCAGTTAGTAAGAAAGGGAAGAAAGGTTTCAGCTAAGAAGTCTACCTCTCCTGCGCTTCAGTACACATACAACTCTCTTAATAAGAAAGTTGTAGAACAGAGCTCTCCTCAAAAGAGAGGTGTTTGTACTGCTGTACGTACAGCTACACCTAAGAAGCCTAATTCAGCTCTTAGAAAAACTGCCAGAGTACGTCTTTCAAACGGTGTTGAGGTTACAAGCTATATTCCAGGTGAAGGTCATAACTTACAGGAGCATAGTGTAGTTCTTATCCGTGGCGGCAGGGTTAAAGATTTGCCAGGTACAAGATATCATATTGTACGTGGTAAACTTGATACAGCAGGTGTTGCTAATAGAAAGCAGGCTCGTTCCAAGTATGGGGCAAAGAAACCTAAGAAGTAAGATTCACTAATTTGGTGAAGTGCCGGATTAATTTCACATTGAATTAAGCTGGTGCGGACACTTAAATATTGTGAGTACCGATGAATTAATGATAGCAGCACGTTTGATGCAGTATCGGCTGTTAGTGATGCTAAATAATATTAAGGAGGGAAGTAACGTGCCACGTAAAGGACATATACAAAAAAGAGATGTATTAGCAGATCCTGTATATAAGAATAAGGTTGTTACAAAGCTTATTAACAATATTATGCTTGATGGTAAAAAGGGTGTTGCTCAGAAAATCGTATATGGTGCATTTGAAGAAATAGCCGAAAAGTCTGGTAAGGACGCAGTTGAAGTATTTGAGGAGGCTATGAATAATATAATGCCTCAGCTTGAGGTTAAAGCAAGACGTATTGGTGGAGCAACTTATCAGGTGCCTATTGAAGTAAGGGCTGATAGAAGACAGGCATTGGCGCTTCGCTGGCTTACTCTTTACTCTCGTAAGAGAGGTGAGAAGACTATGAAGGAAAGACTTGCCAATGAAATTTTAGATGCATCTAATAATACAGGTGCAGCTGTAAAGAAGAAAGAGGACATGCATAAGATGGCAGAGGCAAATAAGGCTTTTGCTCATTACCGCTGGTAATAAAATATGTTTGTCATATTGTAATAAATTAGGAGGTAAAAGGTCTTGGCTGGAAGAGAATATCCACTTGAGAGAACGAGAAATATCGGTATTATGGCTCATATTGATGCCGGTAAGACAACATTAACAGAGCGTATATTATACTATACTGGTGTTAATTACAAGATTGGTGATACTCATGAAGGAACTGCTGTTATGGACTGGATGGATCAGGAGCAGGAAAGAGGTATAACAATCACATCTGCTGCTACAACCTGCCATTGGACAATGCAGGACCATACAAAGCCGATGAATGGTGCCTTAGAGCATCGTATCAATATTATTGATACACCGGGACACGTTGACTTTACTGTAGAAGTTGAACGTTCGCTTCGTGTACTGGATGGTGCTGTTGGCGTGTTCTGTGCTAAAGGCGGTGTTGAGCCACAGTCAGAAAATGTATGGCGTCAGGCTGATACGTATAATGTACCAAGAATGGCATTTATAAATAAAATGGATATTTTAGGTGCAAATTTCTATGGGGCTGTTGACCAGATTCGTGATAGATTAGGTAAAAATGCAATTATTCTTCAGTTGCCTATTGGCAAAGAAGATGATTTTAAAGGAATTATTGATTTATTTGAGATGGAAGCCTATATTTATAATGATGATAAGGGTGATGACATCACAATTACAGAGATTCCGGAAGATATGAAGGAACAGGCAGAAGAGTACCATACAGAGCTTGTCGAAAAGATTTGTGACCTTGATGATGACCTTATGATGGTTTATCTTGAGGGTGAAGAGCCATCAGTTGCAGATATGAAGAAGGCACTTAGACTTGCTACATGTGAGTGCAGGGCTGTTCCTGTATGCTGTGGTTCTGCATATAGAAATAAAGGCGTACAGAAGCTTCTTGATGCTGTACTTGAGTATATGCCGGCACCTACTGATATACCTGATATTACAGGTATTGATGAAGATGGTAATGAGGTTGTACGTCATTCTTCTGATGATGAGCCATTCTCAGCTCTTGCATTTAAGATTATGGCAGATCCATTTGTAGGTAAGCTTGCATTTATAAGGGTATATTCAGGAACTTTAAATTCGGGTTCTTATGTTTTAAATGCTACAAAGGGTAAAAAAGAGCGTGTTGGACGTATATTACAGATGCATGCTAATAAGAGGGAAGAGCTTGATAAAGTATATTCAGGTGATATAGCAGCAGCAGTAGGTCTTAAGACTACTACAACAGGAGATACAATCTGTGATGAGCAGCATCCTGTTATACTGGAGTCTATGGAATTTCCAGAACCTGTTATTGAGCTTGCTATTGAGCCAAAGACAAAAGATGGTCAAAGTAAAATGGGTGAGGCTTTAGCGAAGCTTGCTGAAGAAGATCCTACATTCAGAGCTCATACAAATAAAGAAACAGGACAGACAATTATCGCAGGAATGGGTGAGCTTCATCTTGAGATTATTGTAGATCGTCTTCTTAGAGAATATAAAGTTGAGGCAAATGTTGGTAATCCGCAGGTTTCTTATAAAGAGACATTTACAAATTCTGTTGAAGTAGACAGTATGTATAAGAAACAGTCTGGTGGACGTGGTCAGTATGGACATTGTAAAGTTAAATTTGAGCCACTTGATCCTAATGGAGAGGAAACATTTAAGTTTGAATCAACAGTAGTTGGTGGTGCGATACCTAAGGAATATATTCCTGCCGTTGGCGAAGGTATCGAGGAAGCTGCAAGAGCCGGTATACTCGGCGGTTATCCGGTACTTGGTGTACATGCTGTTGTATATGATGGCTCATACCATGAAGTCGATTCAAGTGAAATGGCATTCCATATCGCAGGTTCTATGGCATTTAAAGATGCTATGAAGAAAGGAAATCCAGTGTTGCTTGAGCCTATTATGAAGGTAGAAGTAACAATGCCTGAAGAGTATATGGGTGATGTTATTGGAAGCCTTAATGCAAAGCGTGGACAGATTGAAGGAATGGAGGATATCGGCGGTGGTAAGCTTGTAAAGGCATTTGTACCACTTGCAGAGATGTTCGGATATTCTACAGAGCTTCGTTCTACAACTCAAGGACGTGGTAATTATTCAATGTTCTTTGAAAGATATGCGCAGTGTCCTAAAAATGTTCAGGATAAAGTGCTTGCAGCAAAGAATAGTGATTAAGAACGAGATGACATGTTGTGCAGTAATTTTGTAAAGTAGTTTTTGCAGAATGTATGCATTCCAGCACTGAAAGCACTGCTTGTTACTTGTAACGAAGTGAAAAGTAACCACTTTTAAAGGTTTTTTACTGTTAAAGTAAGAAAAGGGCTTGAAAATTGGATAAATTTGCAATATAATAAAGCCCATAACGTGATTAGATTATATGAGAAATTAAGTTAGGCAATAAATGTCTATGTATTAAAAGGAGGATTTTAAAAATGGCTAAAGAAAAGTTTGAGAGAACTAAACCCCATTGTAACATTGGTACTATCGGACACGTAGACCATGGTAAAACAACATTAACAGCAGCTATTACAAAAACTCTTGCAGAGAGAGTTGCTGGAAATGCAGCAGTAGATTTTGAAAATATTGATAAGGCTCCAGAAGAGCGTGAAAGAGGTATTACAATTTCTACAGCCCATGTAGAATATGAGACAGATAACAGACATTATGCACACGTTGACTGCCCAGGCCATGCTGATTATGTAAAGAACATGATTACAGGTGCTGCACAGATGGATGGTGCTATCCTTGTTGTTGCTGCAACTGATGGTGTTATGGCTCAGACAAAAGAGCATATCTTACTTTCACGTCAGGTTAACGTTCCTTACATCGTTGTATTCCTTAATAAGTGTGATATGGTAGATGATGAGGAGCTTATCGAATTAGTAGAGATGGAAGTTACAGAAGCTCTTGAAGAGTATGGATTTGAAGATTGTCCAATTATTAAGGGTTCAGCTCTTAAAGCACTTGAAGATCCAACTGGTGAGTGGGGCGACAAGATTATGGAACTTATGAACACAGTTGATGAGTATATTCCAAATCCAGAGCGTGATACAGATAAGCCATTCCTTATGCCTGTAGAAGATGTATTTACAATTACAGGTCGTGGTACAGTTGCTACAGGTAGAGTAGAGAGAGGTACACTTCACCTTAACGACGAACTTGAGATTCTTGGTGTAAAAGAAGAAATCGAAAAGACTGTTGTAACAGGTATCGAAATGTTCCGTAAGATGCTTGATGAGGCTCAGGCTGGTGATAATATTGGTGCGCTTCTTCGTGGTATCAACCGTGATCAGATAGTACGTGGTCAGGTACTTGCTAAACCAGGTACAGTAACATGCCATAGAAAGTTTACAGCTCAGGTATACGTTTTAACAAAAGATGAAGGTGGTCGTCATACACCATTCTTCAATAACTATCGTCCACAGTTCTACTTCAGAACAACAGACGTAACAGGTGTTTGCGAATTACCAGCAGATGTAAAGATGTGTATGCCTGGTGATAACGTAGAAATGACAATTGAGCTTATTCATCCAGTAGCTATGGAGCAGGGACTTAACTTTGCTATCCGTGAAGGTGGTAGAACAGTTGGTTCTGGTAAGGTTGCTACGATTGTTGAGTAATCTTTAGATTAGAGCCAAATAATAAAAATAAGCACCGCAATCCTTTGAGAAATTAAGGGGTTGCGGTTTCTTAATGTCAAAAATAATAGCGAACAAAAGGGAAAGCCACTTGCCGAAATTTCATGGAAAATGGCTTGTGGCTCTAAAATGGCTCTAAAATAAATTAAAAATAGGGAGTCC